>JAJFHK010000397.1 GCA_021775655.1 Filomicrobium sp.
GAGTCGTGTCGATGCCGGCGAAGACCAGCATGACGATCATGTCGCGAACTTCTTCATCCGAGAGGCGATCGTTGTCCTCGCTTGCAGCAACGAGTGTCGACATGAAGTCATCACTAGGAAGAGTCCGGCACTTCTCGACGAGCCCTTCCGCGTAGGCGAACATACCCTTGGTTGCCTCTTCGATTTTCTCTTCATTCGCCTTGAAGGATACCCCGAGCGCCAAGCCCATGCGCGCCGACAACTCCAGAATGTGGGCGGCTTCCTCCCGCGGCAAGCCGAGCATCAAGCAAAGCACCCGTGCCGCATAAGGGTCAGAGAATTCCGACATGAAGTCGCATTTGCCTGCGGGCACGATCTCGTCTGCCAGTTCGTTCGCCAACCACTCGAACTCAGGCCGCATCGCGTGAACGATCCGCGGTGCGAACGCGGCATTGACGAGTTTGCGCAGCCGCGAGTGATCATCGCCCTCTTTTACCAGGATCGTGCGTCCCCACCAGTCGGCGAAAAGTCCTTTGACATTGTTATGGGCTGGCCAGGCGTGGCTTCCCTGTCGAAGCTTCTCGTGCAAGAGCAGGGCCTGCACATGCGTGTACCGAAGGATGGCGAGTCCATATGGTGTCGCTGCATACCAGTTGCGCTCCCGCGCGTCCTTGACCGGCCTTGAGCGTACCGAAAGCGACGGATCAGAGAGATTGATGAATGGTATGTCTTGCGTCATCGCGGAATTACTCATGCCGTTCTCAGTAGGCCTGATCACGGAAGGCAATCGAGGTAGGTCTCGACGTCGAAATTTGACACGGTGTGATTGAAGCGCTCCCACTCGTCGGATTTGTACTCGTGATACAGGCGATACATTTCACCGGGCATCGCCGCCTTGATGACCTCGTCCTTCGACAACGCATCAAGGGCGGCACCAAGCGTCATCGGCAGCTTCTTCACGACCTTGCCTTCCTCCATGGCTTGATAGATGTTGCGCTCCTCCGGCGGGCTCGGCTCAAGGCTGCGCTTTATACCGTCGTCGGCTGCCGCGATGATTCCGGACGCCATCAGATACGGGTTCACCATGGAATCGACCGCGCGATACTCGAAACGACCAGGGGCCGAAATGCGCAAGCCCGTCGTGCGGTTCTGGAAGCCCCAGTCGGCAAAGACCGGCGCCCAGAAGCCCGTGTCCCAAAGCCGACGATAGGAGTTAACAGTCGAGCAGCCAATCGCCGTCAAGGCGAACAGGTGGTCCACAATGCCAGCGACGACGTGTCGGCCGACACGTCCCGGCATTTGCGGGTCCGCACCCTCAGGCATAAAGGTGTTCTCTCCTCCTTCCGCATATTCAAAGACCTGCGGCATGGCGGTCATCGACTGTTGCCCTAGCTTCTTACGAGCCGTCTCGCCGCCGCGCCAGAAGCTTATATTGTGGTGGCAGCCCGATGCCGACACGTTCATGAATGGCTTCGTCATGAAACAAGCGATGAGATTATATTCGCGGGCCACCTGGGCGCAGATCTGCCGGTATGTCGTGAGCCGGTCGGCAGTTCGCAGCGGGTCGTCGAAGGTGTAGTTCAACTCGAGCTGGCCGGGTGCGTCTTCGTGATCGCCCTGGATCATGTCGAGACCCATGGCGCGCGAGTAGTCGATCACCTTCATATAGACCGGGCGCAGGCTCTCGAATTGGTCGATGTGGTAGCAATAAGGCTTTGAAAAACCACCGGCTGGATTTCCGTCCTCATCGCGCTTGAGCCACATCATCTCCGGTTCGACACCTTCGCGAAGATGCAATCCGCCGTGATCGACCTTGAACTGATCATGGATGCGGCGAAGATTGCCGCGGCAGTCCGAGGTTAAAAACTCACCCGGTGCTTCGCGCTCTTCACGGTTGCGGAACAGAGTGCAGTAGATGCGCGCGACGCGCTTGTCCCAAGGCAACTGACAGAACGTTTCCGGCTCGGGGATGCCGACAAGTTCGGCGGCTTCAGGGCCGTAGCCCATGTATTCCCCGTGGCGGTTGACGAAGAGGTTCACCGTCGCTCCATAGACGAGCTGAAAACCCTTCTTCGATACGCTCTCCCAGTGATCGGCCGGAATGCCCTTTCCACAGATACGGCCAGTGATCGAGACGAACTGTAAATAAAGATACTCGATCCCTAGTTCGTCGATGAGCTGCCTCACTTCGGCTACTTTGCCGGCGCGTCCCGGCGCATCTACGAACGCTTCAATATCGGTCATTACAGTGCCTCCAAATAGCGTGCCCGCTCGAAGGCGGAAACGTGGGCGTGGAAAGCGGCTGCCTCTGCACGGCACCAGGCCGCATAGTGATCGACGAAAGCAGAACCGAAGAGCTCGCGGGCGACGGACGAGGTAGCGAGGCGGCGCGATGCTTCGTCAAGCGAGGTGGGAAGTTCCTGGCCGGCGAGCGGGTCGGTTAGACGCCCATTGCCGTCGACCGGCGGGCCCGGATCAGCGCTGTTGTTGATGCCCCACAAACCTGCGCCAAGCATCATTGAAGCAACAACATGGGCGTTGACATCAGCGCCCGGAAGACGGAACTCCAGGCGCGTTTCGGCAGGCGAATTGGTCACCACGCGGACGCCGCAGGAGTAGTTTCCGATGCCCCAGTTCGGCGCGCGCGGCGCCCAGTTTCCTTGGCGAAGGCGACGATAGGAATTCACGGTTGGAGCAAACATTGCCATCAGTTCGGGCGTCATTTTGAGAACGCCACCGAGGAAATGTTTGCCCATCGCACTGAGCCTTTGCGGGTCGCTGGAGTCGAAAAATGCCGCCTCGCCCGACGTCGCGCGCAACGATATAGAGATGTGCCCACCGAGGCCCGGAAAGCCGTCGTCGAGCTGCGCCATGAAGCTTGCCGTAAAGGAACGGCGGCGAGCCAGAGCTTTAGTGAAAACCTTGAACAGCGCTGCGTTGTCAGCTGCCTGCAGAATTGGCTCCGGCGCTAGGCAATACTCGACACACCCCGGTCCGAGTTCCATGCAATGGTGATTGATCGGTATGCCCGCCAGCACAAGTTGCTCGTGGATCTCCGCCAGGATTGAGGCATCGGCAGCGGGGGCCACGCCAGACCAGCAGCGGTTATGCGGAAGCGCCGCTGACAGGCCGGTCCATTTCTTGTCCCGAACTGTCGAGCCGTCCTCATCGAGGAAGATGGTTTCGAATTCGAATCCAGCGATTGCCTCAAACCCGGAAGCTTCGGCTTTTCGCACTACGCGTCGCAACAAGGCGCGCGGGGATATCACCGAAGTTGGCCCCACATAGTCTGCGATCGCTAGCCGGCTCGACGGCTCAAACGGATAAGAGCGGATGCTTTCGTGGTCAATTTCGACGGCTTCATCTTTGAAGCCCTTTTCGGCAAAGCAGCTGTCGTCATGCATCCAGTACGGCAACGCATCGATGAAGCGCCAGCCGTCGGTGAGCGCTTCTGAGAACGCGGATCCAGACAGGCGCTTTTCGCGAAAGGCTCCGGTGAAGTCGAAGATGCCGACATGCACGGTGCCAGCTTCTTCGGACTGCCCCCTTCCGCATATCGAGCTTCCCTGCATCAGGACTGGTTCCGAAAGTCGTTTTGATATTCGGATGCACTTTCGCTCAAGTGAAGTAAGTTTCGCAAGGAGAAATTTTCAGCAATCGC
>JAJFHK010000398.1 GCA_021775655.1 Filomicrobium sp.
AATACAGCAACGACGAGGCCCTGCATAAATTCAACTTGTGGATCGAAAGCGGCGAAGTCCTTGTCGATGCCGATGAGATAGCGGCATGGGCGCACGAGCACCCCCAGCCCTTCAAGCGCGACAATTATCTTGGGCTATACGCGGATACCAGCCACGGCACGCCTGAAGAACCGCACAACGCGCTCATTCAGCGCTACGCCCGCCAGGGTCTTTCCAAATCCGGTCACCATGGCGTGGTGGATGCTATGGGCGTGCCGGCTAGCGACCTGCCGAGCTGGGATGACATACAAATTCTAACTGCTCAGTTGCACCAGCCGCCGTTACTCGACGACGACGAAGTCGGCACAGAAATTGTCATCGGGCCGAACGCGCAGAAACCATTGCGGCTCGACATTCCTCTATTCGTGTCTGACATGAGCTTCGGGGCTCTGTCGGCACCGGCCAAGATCGCCCTTGCTCGCGGTGCTGAACTCGCCGGCACGGGTATCTGCTCTGGTGAAGGCGGCATGTTGTCGGACGAGCAGGATGCCAATTCGCGCTACTTCTATGAACTGGCTTCAGCACGCTTCGGCTTTTCTTGGGACAAGCTGGCAAAGGTTCAGGCATTTCATTTCAAGGGTGGTCAAGGCGCGAAGACCGGCACCGGCGGTCACCTACCCGGTGCCAAGGTAAAAGGAAAAATTGCCGAGGTCCGTGGTTTGCAGGAAGGCCAGCCTGCCATTTCGCCTGCTCGTTTTCCGGATTGGACAAGCGTTGGTCAGGTCAAGAATTTTGCCGACGAAGTTCGCAGCAGGACAGGAGGTATCCCGATCGGATACAAACTCTCAGCCCAGCATATCGAGAAGGATATCGATGCCGCGCTTGAAGTTGGCGTCGACTACATCATCCTCGACGGGCGCGGCGGTGGTACCGGCGCTGCACCAATCATATTTCGCGACAACATCTCAGTGCCGACGATCCCGGCTCTCGCCAGGGCGCGGCGCCATCTGGACCGTGCGGGGCGTTCAAACGTCTCGCTGGTCATCACCGGTGGACTTCGCAAACCAGCCGACTTCGTGAAGGCGCTCGCCTTGGGTGCGGATGCCATTGCGCTGTCAAACTCGGCCATGCAGGCGATTGGCTGCATTGCGATGCGTGCCTGTCATACGAATAACTGCCCCGTTGGTATTGCTACGCAGAAGCCGCACCTTGTTAATCGGCTCGTCATCGAAAAATCTGCCCGGCAACTGTCGAATTTCTTCGAGGCGTCAGTTGAACTCATGCAGGTGATGGCTCGCGCCTGCGGCCACGATCATCTGGCCAAATTTTCAAGCAATGATCTCACGACCTGGAAGAAAGACATGGCGGATTTATCCGGGGTGGCCTACGGCGGCATGTCTTGATGCCACGCGATTGATTACCGGCTGAGCAATGGACGTTGGCACTTGGTAACTATTGCCTGCACTTCTTTTCCAATTTCTCAAGAGCTTGGCGTGAACCAGCAAGGGCAAACGTGTGTGAGGGGACTTTTCCTTGCGGATCGCGGATGGTGATCGCCTTGCCGCTTTTCATCATTTCGACCGCTGTGTGGCCAATGGGCAGGTAGGCGGTAAATGCTCCGTCCAGGCCCTCGTAGGTAACAAAAACAGGGCGTTCTTTTTCATCGGTTTCAAATACAAGATCGCGCTGAAAATTGTTGAAGTCGCCGTCGATAACAGGTGCGTAGCGAATGTTCACACCAGGCGGAAAGCACCGAACCATGATTATCGTGCGGTTATCATCTTTGTTACAGACACTGGCAACCAGAGCGCGACCTTCTTCAAGCTCCTCGAGCGAGGCGTCCCAGGTTGTACAGTCACGGGCCATTGCAGGAGCTGTCGGGACAAGCGGCACGACGAGTAACGCGATGAAAAATGCAACTGCTCGGCGCATCGGAAGTCCTCCATGGGCTAAAGTAGGATTTTGAACTACCCAGCAATAAGCAGACATACCCTCAAATTGGCAACTGCAGCAGCATCAATGAGCCAAGCCTTAAGCCTTCCAGTCTTCACAGCCGAACGCTGTCCCGAACTCGCTGAGTTCTTGGAATCGTGTTGTGCTCAACAGCTTTCGTTTGAGGGAGACTGCCCCAACTACCATTCGTCTATGAATCACACACACCTGTGGGCACTTGAGTACTGGGCGGATCATCACGCCTGGATCGATCTCGATTACCGAGCGGCATTCGTGGATCATATTTTTGAGCGCTGGCGTGACCGGCTGAAGGGTCTGGATCCATATCGTGACGCTGGCTACCGATTCTATCTCTATGAGTGGATGGCACCGACAATATCGGTAGTCGCCGAGACGCCGACCGGATTTCCCTACCCAGGCCAGCCGAAGTTTGTACGAACCCCACGCGATGTCATGGCGCCGTTCGTTGAACGGAGTTGGGCGAAAAACTTCGACTCCGAGCCCTGGCAGATCCCGCAGGATAGAATACTGGAGGTGATCGAGGCCAACGGCGGTTCGATCTCAAAGCCTTCGGCTGCGGCGCTTGGCTTGAAGGTTGGCGCCTTGCGTACCCTGATCGAGCAAATGGGGCTCGATGACCAGGTCAATACGATCCGTAAACGGTTCAAGCGCGCCCCCGCGCGCTTCCGGATCGAGCCGGAGCCTGAGTTTTCCTACCTTTGCTATGAGTTGCGGTTGCCGGTTGGTTACCGCTGACAGTTGTAGTAGGGTGAGCACTGTGCAAACGAACCGCCATTTCGGCGGTCGTCGGTAAACCTGCATTCCTGCATATAAATTCAACGCGCTTAACGTTGAAGATGCCTGTTCACGGGCGGAGACGACAAAGGTGTGTCGGTCGCGGGCAAGCAATGCTAAGGTCGCACCGGCGATCGAAGCTGCGTGTGCCGATCGCTCCTGCATACCCAGCACCGCAAAAAAAACCCGGAACATGTGCAAGCGCCGGCCGCTGCGATGCGGTTGCTTGGCGCTGTGAGGACCGGTCGGAGCTGAAGGAGCATTCATGCCCCATCCGGGCTTTTTCGAACGATCGGGTCCCTATTCGGTTGCGCATCTGGCAAATTTGGTGGGCGCTACGCTGGGTAGTGACCACGACGACGCACGCGAAATCAGCAATGTCAGCACACTCAAGGACGCTGGCGAAACCGATCTGACATTCTTCGCCAACCGGCGCTATGCCACCCAGCTCGGCAACACCGATGCCGGCGCCTGCCTACTGGCCAAGCGAGACGCAAAGCGGGCGCCACAACGTTTGCCGACGCTGGCCGTCGACGATCCCTATCTCGCCTTCGCCAAGGTCATCGGACTTTATTACCCTGGTGCGCTGCGCAGCCGTTCGGCTCACAGCGAAGCCACGGACTGTGGTCAGCTCGTTCACCCCAGTGCCAGGATTGCAGAAGGCGTCGTCATTGAACCAGGGGCGGTCGTCGGCCGGGAAGCGTCTATCGACGCAGGCACGATCGTTGCTGCCGGCGCAGTGGTCGGATACCGGACTGTGCTTGGTAAGGACTGCTATATCGGTAGCGACGCGGTGGTCACGCACTCCATCGTCGGCGACGGCACCATCATCCACCCTGGTGCACGAATCGGCCAGGATGGATTTGGCTTCGCAATGAGCTCAAAAGGGCATGCGAAAATCCCGCAAATCGGGTCCGTGATTATCGGCGATAATGTTGAGATCGGTGCCAATTCGACGATTGATCGCGGGGCGTTGTCGAACACGATGATCGGCGATGGCACCAAGATCGATAACCTCGTGCAAATCGCACACAATGTCATCATTGGCCGCCATTGCGTGATCGTCGCGCAAAGCGGCATCGCGGGCTCCGCCGAACTCGGTGACTTCGTCGTGATGGGTGCGCACTCAGGTGTGATCGGTCACGTGAAGATTGGAGACGGCGCGCAGATCGCCGGGATGGGGCACGTCAAGGACGACGTTCCGGCCGGTGCAAGGATGGGCGGAACGCCAGCGCGACCGTTCCGTGAGTGGGCGCGTGAGATCGCAGCTGTTCGCGCGCTCGGCAGGCGATTCAGAAAATCCGATGATGACTAAGTCAACGGTTGGCTTCGCGCCGCTGATCAAAGGTTGGTGGAAGTAGACCTTTTCGCGCCGGCCACGTTCTCCCGAATTTATCTCGCAACCGCGACAACGAATGGCGCAAGCCAGAAAGCACCTTATGAGTGACCTCCCTGCCGTTACGAAGAACGCACGCGGTAACAAGCGCAAATGCCTGTCTTGCGAGTTGCCGTTCTACGATCTGGGAAAATCCCCGATCGTTTGTCCAAACTGCTCTGAAATATTCGTGCCCGTCGTCGCAGAGGTACCGCGCCCGAGCGAGCCCAAACCGGTTTCCAATGTGCGTCGTGCACCGTGGTCGCAGAAGAAAGAGAAGCCGGAGACGGATGCCAAGGATGAGGAGAATGACGAGGCGGATGAAGTCGCCGATATCGAAGATGTTGATGACGACGACGACGTAAAAGCTGATGACGATACGCTTCTTGATCCGGAAGCCGAGATCGATGATGCAGAGGTCGTGGTCGCACCGAAGAGTGATGATGACTAGATTCTGTTCAGCTTAAATGGACGTTCGGCTCTCAACCGCGGGCCGAAAAAGACACGAGAGAAATTAAGGTAAGCTGCGCGACTCTGCTGGGATAGTGCAGCGAGCTTTGTGGTTTTTGCTGCCTCCACTTGCGCGACTTAATTTGCCGCCGCCGATCGCGAGCACTTGGAACTGTGTTGCCGTAAGCAATCTCGTTTTCTCATCGGCGCAACTTTTTCGGGTCGAGGCCGCCCATGCGGCAGACCTCTTCCCATTCGTTTGCTAGAACGGGCTGAACTGATAGGCGCATCGAAGTGACGAGCGACATTTTTTCCAGTTTCGGATTCGCCTTTACGTCGGTGAGCTTCACTGGCTTTGGTAGTTCGCAGACCGCGCGCACGTCGACGCACTCCCAGCGCTCATCGTCGGTCGTCGAATCCGGGTGAACAAGCTTGCAGACTTCGCAGATACCAACCACTTCGAGGCCGAGGTTGGAGTGATAAAAGAAGCCGAGTTCGCCCAGTTCCATCGCCCGCATATTGTTGCGCGCTAGGTAATTGCGAACTCCGTCCCACTCCTCGCCCTTCTTTCCTTTCTTCTTGAGGTCGTCAAAGGAAAACACGTCGGGTTCGGACTTGAACAGCCAGTAAGCGGGACGTGCGATCGTTGTGGCAGTTGGGGCTGCTTTTTTCTTACCAGGCGCATTTTTTGCTGTCGGTTTTTTCCCGGCTGACTTCTTTGCAACGGCATTCTTGGCTGCCGGCTTCTTCGAGGCAGACTTTTTGGCTGGCTTGGCTTTCGTCATGTGATGCGCAATTCCCTCGCGTCCTGGCCCTCAACTTCAATCTTCGGCACGCTGCGGTCGGGTCATCAAACCCTCGATGGCATCGTCCACACTCAGCTTGTCTTCAACGATGGCGTGCACTGCCGCGCAGATTGGCAATTCGATGTTCTGATCGGCAGCAATTCGCATAACTGCAGCGGCGGTGAAAACTCCCTCGGTGACTGATCGCCGCTCGCCTATCACCTCCTTGATGTTGCGGCCCTGGCCCAGCGCGCGCCCAAGTGACATGTTGCGCGACTGCGGGCTGGAACATGTGAGGATCAGATCACCCAAGCCAGACAATCCCATCAGTGTTTCGGGGCGGGCGCCTAACGCATCTCCCAGTCGGCGCAATTCTGCGAATCCCCTGGTTACAAGAGCCGCATGAGCGCTGGCACCAAGTTCTTTGCCGTCGACGATTCCAGCAGCAATTGCCAACACGTTCTTGACCGCGCCGCCCAGCTCAACGCCGATCGTATCTGATGACCAATAGATGCGCAGATTGCGATATCCAAGACCTTCGGCAAGAGCCCGGCCAGCGGATTCATCTTTGCAGGCAAGCGTTACGGCCGCGGGCAATCCACGGGCGACATCGGCGGCAAAACTTGGCCCGGAAAGGTCAGCATGGAGTGCATGAGGCAGTGCCTCGGCCACGACTTCGCCCATCAGTTGGCCGCTTGCCTGTTCGATACCCTTGGCGCAAACGACAACCGGGCGACCCTCGGGCACGTGTGAAGAGAGTTCACCAGCGATCCCGCGCAAATGCTGAGCAGGCGGAACGAGAAGGATAACATCGCAAGCGGCGGCTTCTGCGAGTTTGCCTGTGGCCGTGACAGTTTTCTCCAGTGTAACACCGGGAAGAAACACGCGATTGAGATGGTGGTCGTTGATCTCACGTACGGTGTCGGGCTCATACGCCCACAGAATCACGTCGCGACCGGCAAGAGCTAAGGTCTGGGCCAGCGCCGTGCCCCAGGCGCCACCGCCGATCACACCAACGCTCGCAATTTTCATTTGCCCGACCCCCGTGCCGATATCTCATCGCGAACCTAATAGATTTCTAGTGCAGAATGAAAGTGCTTAGGCCTTGACGCCCGCGCCTCGGACTTTGGGAGCGTCGGCGTCCAATGGCCACCTAGGGCGCACGGGCGCGTCCAAGGAATCGACAAGCCCCATCGCATGGCGCTCGGCGCCAGCCCAGGCAATCATCGCGGCGTTATCTCCGCACAAGGCAAGGGGAGGCGCGTGAAAAGTCATGCCCTCGTCGGCTGCAAGGTCACTCAAGCCCTGTCTCAGAGCGGCATTGGCGGCAACTCCGCCGGCGGCAACGAAGTGGGTAAGTTTGATGGCGGTTTCTTCTCGTGCAATAGCGATGGCTCTTGCGCATCGGTCGACTACACTTTCGAGGACGGCCTGCTGGAACCCTGCACACAGGTCGGAAATGTCGGCATCGTTCAATGCGGCGACTTCGCGGGCACGCTGGCGTACGGCTGTCTTAAGACCGGCGAATGAAAAATGGGGCTCTGCGCGTCCTTTCATTGGGCGTGGAAGCTGAAATCGCGACGGATTTCCAGCAAGTGCGGCATTCTCGACGGACGGGCCGCCAGGCTGCGGCAGGCCAAGCAGTTTGGCGGTCTTGTCGAACGCTTCGCCCAGCGCGTCATCAATCGTTGTCGAGATGCGCGCGTAGTCAGCCACACCGCGGACCAGCAGTATTTGCGTGTGGCCGCCGGAGACCAACAGCATCAAGTAGGGTGGCGAAAGACCTTCTGTCAGCCCGACCGTCAGGGCGTGGGCTTCCAAGTGGTTGACCGCAATCAGCGGCTTTCCGGTTGCCAATGCGATTGCCTTGGCGGAGATAACACCGACGATGAGGCCGCCGATCAATCCGGGTCCGGCAGCCGCTGCGATACCATCGACCTCGTCGAGCCTTACGCCTGCCTCCTTCAGCGCCATTCGAATGATATCATCGAGGCATTCGGCGTGAGCACGGGCCGCGATTTCTGGTACGACACCGCCAAATGCGCGGTGATCCTCCCACTGGGCGCGGACAACCGACGACAACAGGCGGCCGGAGCCGTCATCCGAGCGCGCCACAACTGCAGCGGCGGTCTCATCGCAACTCGTCTCGATACCAAGAACAAGTTTTTCGCGATTGTCGCTCGCGGCCGGATTCAACGTCGAATTCCTCCTACTGCCGAATTCCGGCCCGCCTGCGACGCAATCGAATTTGCGTTCGCAAGGCTCTCTCGGCATTAATGTCGGCTCAATCGAGGCGGCACATGTGCCCCCGCCCTACACCCGAGGACACAAGCGTGCAAGACACGGTCATCAGGATTGGTACCCGCGGCTCTCCCCTGGCGCTGGCTCAGGCGCACGATGTTCGCCGCCGATTGATGGCTGCTCATGGGCAAGGCGAGGAGAATTACGAGGTCGTCGTTATCAAGACATCGGGGGACCGTATTCAAGACCGACCGTTGTCAGAAGTTGGCGGCAAGGGGCTTTTCACCAAGGAAATTGAAGAAGCCCTACTGGCGAAGGAAATCGACCTCGCGGTGCACTCCATGAAGGATGTGGCGACCGAATTGCCGTCGGGGCTTGGTTTATCTTCGATCTTGCCGCGAGAAGACGTGCGCGATGCTTTCATCAGCATTCGCTTTTCTTGCCTCGAAGAAATGCCTGCGGGCGCTAAGGTCGGCACGTCAAGCCTTCGACGCGCAGCCCAGGTACAATACCTGCGTCCAGATCTTGAGGTTGTGCAATTTCGGGGAAACGTACAAACGCGGTTGGAGAAGCTTGCCAATGGCGTTGCAGATGCGACGTTTCTTGCGTGCGCCGGGTTGAACCGGCTCGACATGCCCGACCGAATTACTTCGCCGGTTGATATATCTGTAATGTTGCCAGCCGTCGCTCAAGGAGCCGTAGGAGTTGAAATCCGTGAGGATGAAGAAGCAATCCGCGATATATTGCAGCCATTGAACGATGAGGCGACCGCATTGTGTGTGACGGCCGAGCGCGCTTTTCTCAGAACGCTTGAAGGCTCGTGCAGAACTCCGATCGGAGGCTTGGCCGAACTGTCCGCCGGGCAGCTCACTATGCGAGGAGAGGTGCTGTCGCCAGATGGCAAAGAGCGCTATCGTGGTGAGAAGAGCGGTGAAGCAGCCAGTGCAATCCGTATCGGCGAAGAGCTGGCCGCAGCGATTCTGGATGAATCCGGACCGGAGTTTTTGACCCGGCTCAAAGCGCTGAAGACGTTTATTATCGATCTAGATCAATAAATGCAGCTGTAATGAAGCGAAGCAGTCCGGGAACCAACTCGACTAACAG
>JAJFHK010000399.1 GCA_021775655.1 Filomicrobium sp.
AGTTCAAAGAGAGCCCCGCCGCATTCGCGTGAACAATCGGCAACTCCAGACTTGCCCACCGCAATTGAATTAACGATCGCGGGCGTCACCTTGGCCATCAAGCCAGAGCCAACTCAATCTGCTGAACGAATTATTACCGCCCTGCCATTATTCTCGAGTGCTGAGACTTGGGGCGACAGTATCCATTTTGAAATCGCCATTCCTGGCGGCCGCGACCGGACGGCCCGTATAAATGCGGAGGTCGGAAGCCTCTATTATTGGGCCGAAGAGCAACGCCTCATTTTAATTTTCGGCCCCACACCGATATCTGGCAACGGCGAAATCCGACTGCCACGCCCATGCAATCTGATCGGTACAACTAGCGACGATCTGGATGCATTAAAAAAAGTCCACCCGGGCCAAAAGGTGACCCTGAAACGGAGCTAAGCCGCGCCTGGCAGGGATCTATGCCCCTCCCTTCGCCTTGGCCCCTCCACCGCGGTGCACAAATATCGCTCCGACTGGCCAAATGTCGCGCTTTCCACACGCGTTGCAACGCGGTAGGAACTGTTAAGGTGTGCGGTGACCAAGTCTTTGGTATACCAACCGCCGAACCATTTCGGCGGCGCTTGCCATCGCAATCTCACAGCCAACCGAAGCACCGATCCGGCTAATTCACTTTCAAGGAACGGCAATGCCGAAGAAGCTGATCGTCGACGGCAAAGAAATCGAAGTCGAGGACGGAATTACGCTGCTGCAGGCATGCGAAATGGCCGGCGCTGAGATTCCCCGATTCTGCTACCACGAACGCCTCTCGATTGCTGGCAACTGCCGTATGTGCCTCGTCGAAGTCGCCGGTGCCCCTAAGCCCGTCGCCTCTTGCGCACAGACCGTGAACGACCTGCGCCCGAACCCTGATGGCAGCCCCAACGTGATCTCTACGACCTCGCCGCTGGTCAAAAAGGCCCGCGAAGGCGTAATGGAGTTCCTGCTCATTAATCACCCTCTCGATTGTCCGATCTGCGATCAAGGCGGTGAGTGCGATCTCCAAGACCAGGCCATGGCCTACGGCGTCGGCGGATCGCGTTATCAGGAAAACAAGCGCGCCGTCGTTGACAAATATATTGGCCCGCTAATCAAGACGATCATGACGCGCTGCATCCACTGCACGCGATGTGTCCGTTATATGACCGAAGTTGCCGGGGTCGAAGAACTAGGACTCGCGGGCCGCGGCGAAGATGCCGAGATCACCACGTATCTTGAGAACGGCATTCTTTCTGAAATGAGCGCCAACGTCATCGACCTATGTCCGGTTGGCGCTCTCACACACCGTCCCTGGGCCCACAATGCGCGACCCTGGGAACTAAAGAAGACCGAGTCAATCGACGTCAAGTACGCCGTAGGATCCACCATCCGCATCGATACTCGTGGTCAGGAAGTGATGCGCATTCTGCCTCGCAACAATGACGACGTGAACGAGGAATGGATTTCCGACAAGGCCCGGCATGTGTGCGACGGCCTGAAAACGCAAAGACTTGACCAACCCTATGTCCGTCGTGAAGGTCGCCTCGAACCAGCAACTTGGGAAGAAGTGCTCTTTGTTGCAGGCGAGAAACTGAAGTCGACACCAGCCCAGCGCATAGGTGCGATCGCAGGCGATCTGGCTGGGGCCGAAGAGATGTATGCCCTCAAGCAACTTATGGACGATCTCGGCGTCGCGAATGTCGATTGTCGCGCCGCTGGAGAAGTCCTCGACGCTTCGTGCGGTCGCTCCGGCTATCTCTTCAACACAACGATTGATGGCATCGAAGAATCCGACGCGATCTTGCTGATCGGTACCAATCCGAGGCTTGAAGCACCTGTCCTCAATTCCCGCATTCGAAAACGCTGGCGTAAAGGCGGCCTCATGGTGGGAGTCATCGGCGAGCCCGCCGATCTCACCTACGGTCACGAATATATCGGAGCAGCTCCGACCGATTTGGCAGGCGTTGCGAACGGCGAGCATATCTTTTCGGGCGTCTTGCGACAGGCCAAGGCACCAATGGTTATTGTCGGCTCAGGCGCATACACGCGCAAGGATGGTCGCGAAATCACTGCGTTGGCCGCAAAGATTGCCAGTTCCGCCCGCGAAGGTGTCGACGCGGGCCACACAGTCTTCAACATACTTCACACCGCTGCAGCACGCGTCGCTGGCCTCGACATCGATCTCCTGCCGGGCGATGGCGGACAAGATACCGCTGCGATTGTCGACTCGGCGGGACGCGGCGATCTCGACGTTGTCTACCTCCTGGGAGCTGACGAAATCGATACGGCAAGCCTTGGCAATGCATTCGTTATTTACCAGGGCACACACGGCGACAGGGGCGCCCACCGAGCTGACGTTATCCTACCCGGCGCCGCCTACACCGAAAAGAGCGCCACCTACGTGAATACCGAAGGCCGTGTTCAGATGACACAGCGTGCGGTCTTCCCGCCAGGACAGGCCAAAGAAGATTGGGCAATCCTGCGTGCGCTATCGGCGCAAGCGGGTAAGACGCTGCCCTTCGACAGCTTGGCTGAGCTGCGCGCCAGCCTTTACAAGGCCGTGCCGCACTTGCAGCACATCAATGAGATCGCTGGCAGCGGAGACGATTGCCTTGCCAGCCTGGAAAAATCGACAGGCGGCCTGAATTCAGCGCCGATGACAAACCAAGTGACAGACTTCTACCTCACCAATGCAATCGCCCGCGCGTCGGCTATCATGGCGGAACTGAGCGCGCTCAAAGCCCGGAAACAAGGCACCGGCCAACTTCACGCGGCCGAATAACACGACAACGACCTATGATGTAATACCCCCGGGGGAGCGGGTTTGAATGAGCGACGAAACGCAAAGCATGCTGCTGGACTATGCGATCTGGTTCATTACTTATGCCGCACTTAGCGCGTTGGTGATGGTCGTATTGTTGCTGGCCATCGCCTTTCTGCTGTTGATGGACCGTAAAGTTTGGGCAGCTGTCCAGATGCGCAAGGGCCCCAACGTAGTTGGCCCCTTCGGCCTCCTGCAGTCATTCGCTGACCTTTTGAAGTTTGTTTTCAAGGAGCCCGTTGTCCCAGCGGGTGCAGATAAGTCTGTTTTCATCCTGGCTCCAGTCGCCTCCGCAACTTTCGCGCTTGCCGCGTGGGCCGTGATCCCGATGTCGGAAGGAAGCTTTTTCGGATTGGCCGATGGACGCTGGGTCATCTCGGATCTCAACGTCGGCGTGCTTTACTTGCTGGCTGTATCATCGCTTGGCGTCTACGGCATTATCATGGGCGGGTGGGCCTCGAACTCAAAGTACCCCTTCATGGGGTCGCTCAGGTCGGCTGCCCAAATGGTCTCCTATGAGGTCTCGATCGGCCTCGTCATAATCACGGTCCTGCTATGCGCCGGATCCTTAAACCTGACCGAAATCGTCAACGCTCAAAAGATCGGAATGGGCACAAGCGTCGGCCTCCCGCAATCGATGCTCGATTGGTACTGGCTACCACTCTTCCCCATGTTCGTCGTGTTTTTCATTTCCGCGCTGGCCGAAACCAACCGCCCGCCGTTCGACCTTCCCGAAGCGGAGTCCGAACTCGTCGCCGGCTTTATGGTGGAGTATTCGTCCACGCCTTATCTGCTCTTCATGCTTGGCGAATACGTGGCAATCGTCACGATGTGCGCTTTGACGACCATTCTCTTCCTCGGGGGATGGCTACCTCCTGTCGATATCGCGCCATTTACATGGGTTCCAGGTATCGTCTGGTTCGCATTGAAGGTCATTGCAGTCTTCTTCATGTTCGCCTTGGTCAAGGCCATGGTGCCACGCTACCGTTACGATCAGCTGATGCGGCTGGGCTGGAAAGTGTTCCTACCGCTGTCACTCGTCATGGTTGTCGTCGTAGCTGGCGTGCTGCAGTACGGAGGGCTGGTATGACGCTTAGCCCAGCCATGCTCGGAGCGCTCGTGGGCGCCGTTCTCGGCCTCATCGGCTTCGCCAGCCTCCGCGCTGTCGCCGCCCGTATCGAGAATATGAAAGGCGCCAACGATCCAAAAACAGCAGCCAAAGTGCTGCGGATTGCTGCCATCGGCGATCTCATTCTCTTCCCCATAGTCGGCTTTTTCGTCGGCCCACTGGTGTTAAATTAGGGAGTTTCCCATGGGCCTAGCCCAAGGCATCAAGTCGCTGTTTCTGACTGAATTCGTTTCAGCGTTCTTCCTGACGATGCGCTATTTCTTCACGCCCAAGAAGACGCTCAACTATCCATTCGAGAAAGGCCCACTGTCGCCCCGGTTCCGTGGAGAGCACGCACTGCGCCGCTACCCCAATGGTGAAGAGCGCTGCATCGCCTGCAAGCTGTGCGAAGCGATTTGCCCGGCTCAAGCAATCACAATCGAAGCCGGTCCACGCCGCAACGACGGCACGCGACGCACTACGCGTTACGACATCGATATGACGAAATGCAACTCTAGCGGCTTGTGCGAGGAGGCCTGTCCTGTGGATGCAATCGTCGAAGGGCCGAATTTCGAGTTCGCAACCGAGACGCGCGAAGAATTATTTTACAACAAAGATCGATTGCTCGCGAACGGCGACAGGTGGGAACGGGAGATCGCAAAAAATCTTGAGCTCGATGCAAAATACCGCTGAAAAATGGACGGGTCTC
>JAJFHK010000400.1 GCA_021775655.1 Filomicrobium sp.
GGTGGTTGCGAACTCGCCATGCAGGCCGACATCATCATCGCCGCCGATAACGCCAAGTTCGGCCAACCAGAGATCACGCTCGGCATTATGCCCGGGATCGGCGGAACGCAGCGTCTGATCCGCGCCATCGGCAAGGCCAAGGCCATGGAGATGTGCCTGACGGCCCGCATGATGGACGCTGATGAAGCCGAGCGTTCCGGTCTCGTCGCACGCGTGGTACCCGCATCAGAGCTACTCGACTCGGCCAAAAAGACTGCGGCCAAGATTGCTTCAATGTCACTTCCTGCTGCAATGATGACCAAGGAAACCATCAACCGCGCGTACGAAACAACACTATCAGAAGGCATACTTTTCGAGCGTCGCGTCTTCCACGCGATGTTCGCAACCGGCGACCAGAAAGAAGGCATGGCCGCATTCACCGAAAAACGCAAAGCATCCTTCAAGCACCGCTGAGGGAACTCTTGCTTCTATACGACTAGGCGCTGGCGCGACGCAGCCGCAGATGCGTGATGGTCGCAGCAACAGAAATGAATATCAGCGCCAGCCCTCCGGCGAGGAAAACGTGATTAGCCGGCCAGTCAGGTCTATCGCTGGCAATCTTGCCCGAGGCGACCAGAAATCCAAGGCCAACCGCAGCCCCGGAAGCTTGCGCCATGGCCAGTACGGCCGAGACGTCAAGCGACCGCGGCGTTCCAAAGTGACTTTCGCGATCGCCTAAGAGATAGTCGTAGCCCAAAAGTGCCGCCGCTATCAGCGCCATAGCAGAGCCGTACTGCCAGCTATGGAACCACCACAGTTCCGTCAGCCCATAGACTGCAAAGATGGCAAGCGCTCCCCAGCCATAAACTGCCGCCATCATACGCGCATTCTGCTGTGAAGCATGCAACGACGCATCTGCGTCTGCCTTTAGCGCTCCCGAAGCGTCACGCAGGAATGGACGATTGGCCGCAACAGTGATTTCAATGGCGATAATCGCAAAACCCAGAGCAGCGCCAAGGCAGGTAAATTTAGCCCCTGTTGCCGCGGCAAATGCCATCACACCCACCGAACAGATTATTGCGATAACCAGAACCGGCATGCGCGACTTCAGGACCATCTGAACTCCAATTCGACACGGCGTTGAGAAACCAAAAAAGGGCGGGCTTCGTAAAGCCCGCCCCTATAGGTCAGTCCGATGTATTCGCTCCGCCGTCAAGGCAGGGCGACCCCATCAGCTTCAGACGCTTAAAGTCTTGAAGGTTTCACGCTTGGATTTCGTGTAGAGCGCATTTGCGGTGATGATGGCGATCGAAAGCGCGCCAAAGAAGAAGATGTTGTTGGCCGCCCAATCCTGCCAACCTACGGTTTCTTTAACAGTGGCTGGGAATTTCCCATCAATGATCAACCCGACCATCGCCAGCCCCATGCCGATGAGCTGCCCGATCGAGAGGTATTTCGCCAGATTTAGAAGCGTCTCGTCCTTGCGGCCGGCCTCTTCATCGCGATCCAGAGTCGCAGCGAAAAGCAGGCAAAGGATGCCGACAACGGCGAAAGCACCTGTGAATACCAGCCATTCCTTCCACGAAAGGATAAAGTAGTAGGTGACGAAGAGGCTGAGCGCACCCCAGATCCAGACAAGCCCCATATGGCGCGCTGTCGTGGCTGCTACGGTGTTTTCGGTGACGCCGCCCTTGCGCTGCTGCCAGTTTTCGCCAACGGCCATGCCAGCGATACAGAGCCCGATAAGTGCGGCGACGAAGGTATGAATTGTCGGCTGGCCTGCTGCGGCACTTAAGATAATTGCGGCGAGGCAGATAGTGAGTGTCGTCATCCAGATGGCAAGCGAAGCCATGAGAAGTCCCCCAGAATGTCAATTGAGCTGATGTGTGTTTGTCCTTGAGAAAAGAATAACCAGCTGTCGTTCATAATCTCTTAACACGAATCGCACGCAGACTTCGATATGCAAGGCGGATTATCCAAGCTTCGCTGCATATTTTCCGGTGAAAGATGCTGGTGTCGTGTGCATGTCAGAATATCAGGCGGTCTGAAGCAACGTGCGCGTTGACCGGTCTCACGACAAGGACTATAAGCCAGCCAACAGCTCCGCTCGGTTCTTTGATCCGGGCGGCACTTTTTGTTTGGCTGCCTCCCTTACCGCTCAATATCAGCGGCCGTGCCGCACTGCTTTGCGGAAGGTCGGAAGGCGGAATCAGCCTCGCTCAAGGATCAAAGTCGAATGGCCAACACGAAATCGGCGAAGAAAGCCGTACGCAAAATCGAGACTCGCACCGCGCAAAATAAGGTGCACCGCACGCGCATGCGTAATGAGGTGCGCCGCGTCGAAGAAGCAATCGCCGCTGGCGATCAAGATCAAGCAGCGGCCGCAATGAAGCTTGCTGAACCGCTGATCGCACGCGTCGGCCAAACAAGCATCATTCACAAGAATACCGCTTCACGGAAGATTTCGCGCCTAACCAAGCGGGTTAAGGCGATGTCAGCGGGGACTTGAGCGCTGCGCACATTGCCTACCTGAAGACAAACCAGACACAATTCCAAGCCGCCCGCGTCCGCGTTGGGCGGCTCTTCTTTTTTCAAAAGCGTTTCTTAAGCCGAGCAGTCGGAGCGTTGTCTGCCACCCACGCACTGACTTCACAAAAGGTGGCGCACGGGCAAACTTGAATTGGAATGTAAGAGTAAGCTCAAAGCAATCTCGCCTGCCGACCGTAGAGTTACAGGAACGGCAAAACCATTATCGCGGCAAGGGAATCGCGATTCCCTCACGGCCAATCGGCCCGGAGTTTCACCATGCCCTACGCCCGGTTTGAATCCGGCTTAGGATTGTTAGAAACCCCATGCGCTTAGCGGCCAATCCGGCAAATAATTTTGCGACTTTTACGCCAGTACAATTTGGTGCGTCCAGCTTAGTGTTCGTTGCATGTTTGTCACGTGAAGAACATCGCATCTGACGCGCAACCAGAATGGTGAAACCGATCACTTCCATGCAAATAGAGGGAGTTGCACTATCCGGCTCACGAAGCTGAACCGATAGACTCACTTTGATTGAGCACCTCCGGCAAATGAATTCGAGATGGAATAACTATCTTCCCAATTCGAGCAAAAGCAAGCTGACAAATCACCGTTCAATTAAAAAACGCCCTGTGGATTCAGCGGGATTCAGACGCTGTTCGCACGCTGAATGCTTCCGCTGCAACCGAAGCGCTCACCATGGCTCAGCGACTTTGGGCAGCTTGCCTAGCGCGGGATAACCATTTATTAAAGTTTTGCACGCTGGCCGTGGACAACTCGCCCAGCGTTTCGGGAAAACCCATCGTTGGGCTGCCCAAATTTGTGTAAGACGTTTTTCCGGCCCTAGGCGCTTATCGTCCTGCCTTTGTGACGGGTTGTCTTAACTGCGTAAGTTCCAGACACGAGGGACCCGCGAACAAATGAGTTCGCGGAGGTGGTGGATTTGCACGCATCCCAGTTGGTCAAGGCACCAACTGCAATTTAGATTGATGCGCGTACATTTAGAAGGTGCGGAGGGTACTATAGTGGGGTCTCCTACGGCGGGATTAACAGCCGCGGTAAGTGCAGCATACGACAATCAGCGCTGCGGCTTTTCAAGAAGTGAGTTCGATCACCGATCGACGCACTCGTTACTGAACCATGCAACTTGGCTAACTGATTTGCTGCGGTCGGGCAAGTTGCTGAATGAATTCGCAGACTCGAAAGCTTCAAGATCGTCAGATTGGGTAGCCAGCCTATCCTTAATGTGCCTGCCTGACTTGGGCAGTTATCGTATGGCGAAGCGGAAACGCAGATTCGAGTTCAATACAAAATCGCAAACTACGTCAGGGTTGCGCCCCCTTGGGACGCATCAAGATTTTGTAGCTTCCTCAGGCTGAAATCCAGCCGGAGGGACCAAATAAGTCCGGAATATTGGGCACTGGACTTACTCAGTAAGCACTCAACCTGAGTGCGCGTTCAATACCAAAAGCTTGAGACTGGAATACCAGCCTATTCGCGCTCCACACCGGAGCGAACGGGGAAGGTGCGCTTTGTCTCGACCAGAAGAAACGACTATTTGCTGCGGGGACTAAAAATGGAAACGATTGTACAAGCCGGGACAGCTTTGTCTGAAGCCGGCCGCAAGAGCGACAAATCCAATGCTACAGGCTCGCCAAGAACAGGATCCGTACCGGCTTCTGGAAGGCAGGTCGCAGTCGCGACCTCGGGCGGCGCGAAGGGTGACAAGGTGCGCACACTGCTGCGAAAGCGGCTCGGTGAAGAAGTCTATACGAGCTTCTTCAATGCTATCGAATTCGACACCTTCGAAGATGGAGTCGTCGTCGCCAGCGTGCCTGTGAAGTTCTTGCGGAACTGGATCAAAACCCACTACGTCGAAGATCTGCTCGAGTGCTGTCAGGCCGAATTCAAGGGGGCCGCGAGCGTCGAGGTGAATTTGCGCCAGCCTCGTCCTGTCGCTCCGCAAGTGGACCCTGGTGGATCTGGTGGCGATGCCCACGGACCAACCGGCGATCGCACAGCACGCGTACGCCCGGATTTCGATAGGGCAGGCCTCGTGCGGACCCCACTGTCTGTCCCGAACCTCCCTCACCCCGCTCCGACAACACGCATTGGTGATTTTGAGGGTTCGCCACTCGATCCGCGCTACACCTTCGACACATTCGTCGTCGGTTCGTCGAATCGCGTTGCTCACGCTGCTGCGACTCGCGTCGCAGAGTCAGTCGGTTTCGATAGCCCCGGATTCAATCCCCTTTTCATCCACGCTCCCGTGGGCTTGGGGAAATCGCATTTGCTCCATGCGACTGCATGGGAAGTGACCCGTCGGCGTCCGGACGCCAAGGTGCTCTATATGACCGCCGATGGTTTTCGTTACCGCTTCGTCGAAGCGCTGCGCGGCGACGATCCCTTGGCCTTCAAGGAAAAATTCAGGAAGGTCGACATTCTCCTCATCGACGATCTTGAATTCATGCATGGTGCGCAGACCGAGACCGAATTCGACCACATAGTCAACGCCCTCCTCGATGGCGGACGTCAACTGGTCGTCGCCTCGTCACGTCCTCCAGCGCAGATTGAGCGTCTCAACGAACGCATGCGTTCGCGACTGACGCGTGGGCTCGTCACTGAGCTTGGATCATTCGACTATGAACAGCGCGTCAATGTCGTCGAAATGCGCATCGCCGAGAAGCGCGTTATGGATGCTACGTTTACTCTGACACGTGACGTCGTCGAACTACTCGCCGAACGTCTCACCGACAACGGTCGTGAGCTTGAAGGCGCCGTGATCCGGCTATTTGCAAACTGGCAGTATGTCCGCGCGCCGATCACGGTTGAAGTCGCTGAGACCGTCATTCGCGATCTTGTGCAAGGGCTTGAGCCGCGCCGCATCAAGATAGAAGACATCTTGCGCATCATTTCGCGCCACTTTGGGGTCTCAAAGAGTGATTTGCTGTCTCAACGCCGCCACCGCTCAGTCGTCTGGCCGCGTCAAATCGGCATGTATCTCGCTAAGCAGATGACAGCGCGCTCCTTGCCGGAAATCGGCCGGCGCTTTGGCAACCGCGATCACACCACTGTGCTTCATGCTATTCGCAAGATCGACGGCGAACTCGATGGAAATGCTCGTTTACGCGACGAGCTGGAAGAACTCAAAAAGCAGCTGAACCACTGAACCAGCTGGAAATTCACGAGACCGGGCCGGCGCGAATGTGTCGGCCCGTATCCGGTCCCGCAGCGCTCAAGAGGGCTCTAGCTGCAGGATCGGGGCGGAGCCGTTTTGCCTGATGCGGACTGAAAATTGGGCCTTTACGGATCGAATTTGCCCGCCAATTGGCGTCGCAAGGAAATCCGGAACGGTTACGCTGAAGTGCGGGGGGACGAAGGGCGGAGCCTTTGCGGGCACTGTCCTTCGGCCCGCCTCACAGCCCCAAATTTCTGGCTAACAAGCCGAATAACTCCGGTGACTTAGGCAACGCTCCTCAGGTCTTACACGCAACGTACTTGAAAATAGCGGTCCGATCGGTTCAATTGGCGCTCCGCTCGAATCGACTGCACTGGCGAATCGCCGACAACTCACCCTCTAAGAGCGATCTCGGCCCTGCAATATCGATTGTTGATCGATGAGACTGGGCTGGCATCGGTCGATTTCGAAACATGCGACAATGACCAAGGACTTCGGCGAGGACCGACTATGCGGCTAGTTATCGAACGTGGGGAACTGCTGCGTGCACTGGGACATGTCACCAGTGTTGTCGAGCGCCGGACAACAATCCCGATACTCTCGAACGTCCTGTTGAAGGCGTCAGACGCCGTGTTGGCATTCAAGGCGACCGATCTCGAACGCGAAGTAATCGAGGAAGCGCCGGCATCTGTTGAGCAGACAGGATCCCTCACGGTTCCAGCCCACCTCCTGCACGATATCGTCAGGAAGCTGCCGGAGGGGGCACAGGTTCAGCTTGTTCGCGACAGCGAGAATGAGCGGCTCACTTTATCGGCGGGCTCATCGAGGTTTGCCCTGCAGACACTTCCCTCCGAGGACTTCCCCGATATCGCTATCGGCGAATTGCCTCATAAGTTCGCCATCAGCGCCGGCGATCTGAAACG
>JAJFHK010000005.1 GCA_021775655.1 Filomicrobium sp.
CGGATGTCGTTCGGCTGTCTATCGGCATCGAAGACAGAGCCGACATTATTGCGGATCTGGAACAGGCTTTGGCGGGCGTTGCATAGCAGCTTCAGATCAGCTTAGAGCCGGGTCAATCGCCGTTCTTCCGCCAGTTGTAAATGAAGGTTGCATAAAACAGCGCTAGGTAGACGAGTAACGAAAGCACCCAGCCGACGTAGATGCCGAGGCGGTTGCCGTCATAGACGGCAACTTGCATCCCGTTCGCCGCCAGCACGTCGCGCACCGGGATTGGCAAACTTGGGTTGTTGAGCTGCGGTATTCCCGTTGTTGTTTGCTCTAGATCGCCCCAGGCCTTCACCAGGCCGAGAATGCGCAGCTCAATGCCCGACATCGCCTGGCCGATAAATACAAAACCGATTGTCAAAAGAAGGAATGCAATCAGTTTCATTGTCGTTGGTGCTTTATGGATGAAGAAATAGAGCCCGGCCAGATAGGCCGAAACGATGGCAAAGAACGTTGAGAATAGGTTTGTAACCGCCTCGTTCGCACTGAAACTAAGTTGCAGGATTTCCGCTTCAGTCATCTGCCGTCCCCCTGGCATGACAATCAGGCTTGTCTCCGGCACCGCGCCTATTCAGCCGCCTTTGCCGTTACACCCGCAATTTCCGGGAACCAATGCTCCATGCACCTGTCACGATAGGTGACGAGGTTTGCCTTGCTCTTAGCATGGGTCAACATCGCGGATTCAAACGTTTCGCACAGAACACCGGCCACGGTGGAAAAGACGATGGCGTCAGCTCCGCAAGGCGTATCACCCATGAGGAACGATTTGTCACCGAGTACCTGCGAAATCGCATCAATGCCCCGATTGCCGATGCGCACAATTTCTTCGCGGCTATGCCTGCCGAAGCCTTGCCCCCACAAATCGCGCTTGATCTGCTTGCGAACCATCGAAACGACGAGGTACCGCATCGGCACCGGAACGGATTCGAAAAAGACCCGAGGCCCGGCTTTGAAATTGCTGTCGATCATCCAGCGTTCGGAGACAGCGGCGAAGTAGATATTGTCTTCACAAAGTTTCTCGACCGCCCACGCGGTGCCACGCTGCTCGTCAGTTAGCCCGGCATCGAAGTCAAAACCGTACTTCTTCTCGATGTGCCAGCGGATGAACGTTGTATCCGGGATCGCCAGACCGTCATCGTCCAGATAAGGCCCCTTTTTCTTTGGGGCCTTCCTAGGATCACAGAGTGCCGTTTCGTAGTCGAGCCCCGCCATTTTCAAAAGCACTAACCCCTTCATGCAGAAGGCACTGGGGTCTGGGAGGCCGAAATTTGGGCCAAAGACGTAGAGCGTACGCATGATCACGTCCTCTCGAAGCAGGTCAAAGAAGAATGGTTTGACCTGCGAGGCAACATGCCAAGCTCATATCTGCAACTCACAACCCTGCGATTTTCGCCACTAGCGATGATTGGTCACGGCGATGTACTCGGGATCCTCTTGCGCCTCTCGCTCGAATTGCAAGAAATCGTAGTATCCGCAACGTTTGTCGTTGGGATAATCCCGGCATACATCCGGACGTGCCCCATAAATCGTGCAGCGGCGCTCTTCGGTATCGAAGAACCGGCAGATTTTTCCGAAGTACTCGTCCTTTTGCCGGCGCATAACGTATTTGCGCCCGTGCGCTTTCTCGGTGAACTTTTTCCTGGCCGTCTCGAAGTCTAATTCGTGATGGCGGGCCAGCCGTTGCACATCGCGCTTGGTAAGTCCGATCACCGGATACGAGCAGCAATATCCCGGACAATTCAAACAGTCGTAGTCCTTGGCCATTCCTGTTCCTTCGTAACGGCTATGCTTCTAAGACGCCCCCAGTCACCAACCTTCTGTGCGTCTGTCAACGAGGGATAATTGCAGCGATGCTGCAATTGCACAAACCTGGAAGATGCGTGGCTCAGCCGCACCAGCATTGCGCGAGTCAGCTGCCTGCCATGTGCGACCTCCGGGCCACACCGGCATGTCCGCCGAAAGCGTGCGGCAAATCAGTGAGATGCGCACGCCACACTTTCTCCGCTATGGTCTGGCCAGCTTTGCGCCAGTGGCGTGTTTATGTTCCATTCGGGGGCGAACTGAATGTCAGATATGGGTCGCGTTTCGCCCGACGGTGAAACGCCCGTCAATCCTTACAGCTTGCTGGAGGCCGTAAATCGCTCAAGCGACTCGGCTCACACCGCTTGGCTGATATTCATGGGGATCATGACTTACCTCATGATCGCAGTGGCTGGCGTCACGCATACGAACTTGCTGCTCGAGACCCCGGTCTCCCTGCCGATCCTTCAGGTCGACATCCCGCTGACCCAATTCTTCCAGTTCTCGCCGGTCGTCCTGGTTCTATTTCACCTGGGCGTCGTTTCGACTCTGGTGCTCCTGGCCCGCAAGGCGCTTGAATTCGACCACGCGATTCGCCTTCTGGAGTCCACGAACCGGCGCACCCACCCGCTGCGACTTGAACTCCACAACCTCTTCTTCGTGCAGGCCATCGCCGGTCCCCACCGATCCAAAGTAATGGGAACGCTGCTGCACGCGATGAGCTGGCTAACGTTGGTTATCCTGCCGGTTATTCTACTGCTTTATATCCAGGTTGTGTTCCTCCCTTACCATGACTCCGTCATCACCTGGACGCACCGCATCGCCCTCGTACTCGATGTCCTGGTCCTGGTCATGATCGGCGTCTTCCTGACCCGGGCAGAGACCTCTTTCTTCAAAGCCTTCTTCAGAACAACTGCTTCTCATCCCGTCAGTTTCCTATTGACGACCATCGTCATGTTGTTTGTGACGCTCTTCTCGTTTTTCGTTGCAACGATACCTGGCGAGCGCCTTGATGCCATTAGCCAGGGGCTCTACTGGCAGATGCAAGACGGTGAAGCAGACGGTCCCAAGTACTACAGCGGATTTGTTGTCCCCCTCGTTCCGGTTGACGCCGACGGCGCGTTGTTTGGTATCTTCCGCCGCAATCTCGTGGTCACGGATGCCGACCTCGTCTCTGACCGCGATGTCACAGAGGGCGAGCCAACTCTGAAATTACG
>JAJFHK010000041.1 GCA_021775655.1 Filomicrobium sp.
GAGGCAGGAATTCTGGCCCGAAACGAAGTCTGCCCCGATGTGGTAGGCCTGGGCTAGGCCTTCCGGGCGGGGCTGCTCAGCATAGCTGAGTTCAAGTCCCCATTGGGTGCCATCGCCAAGCAGGCGCTTGAAGTTCGGCAAGTCCGATGGCGTTGAGATGATCATGATCTCGCGGATGCCGGCCAGCATGAGCGTGGTCAGCGGATAGTAGATCATCGGCTTGTCGTAGATTGGCAGCAGCTGCTTGGATGTCACGAGGGTCATTGGGTGCAGCCGGGTGCCGGAACCGCCGGCAAGAATAATGCCTCTCATGTAATTTCCCGTTTGTTGCGTAGTGGCTAGGCGCGGTGGATTTGCGCCAGCTCAAGTTTTGTTTGGGGACGTGCCGAGACGCTCACCTGTATACTTTTTTTCGCGGATTGGGCGCCACCAATCTTCATTGGCCAGATACCAGCGAATCGTGTCGGCCAGTCCTTCTTCAAACGTGCGAGAAGGTTTCCAGCCAAGTTCGGATTCGATTTTTTGGCAATCGATAGCGTAACGGCGGTCGTGGCCGGGACGGTCGGTAACGAACGTGATGAGGCTGCGCCTCTTGGTTCCATCGGCGTTTGGCCGCTGCGCATCGAGGATGTCGCAGATGGCTTCCACGACTGCAAGGTTTGTGCGCTCGCAGTGACCGCCGACGTTGTAGGATTCTCCGACCTTCCCATTGGTAGCGATCATCGCGAGAGCGCGGGCGTGATCCTCGACGTGTAGCCAGTCGCGGACGTTGTCTCCCTTGCCGTAGACGGGCAGCGGCTTTCCCTCAAGGGCGTTAAGAGTGACAAGTGGAATCAGCTTTTCGGGGAAATGGTAAGGCCCGTAGTTATTCGAACAGTTGGAGAGAACAACGGGAAAACCATAGGTGTGATGCCAGGCGCGAACGAGATGGTCGGAAGCTGCCTTTGAAGCCGAGTAGGGTGAGGACGGGGCATAGGGTGTCGTCTCGGTGAACAGACTTTCATCGAAGGGCAAATCTCCGAAGACTTCGTCGGTGGAGATGTGATGGAAACGGAATTTGTCGCGGCTGGAGCCTTCCAATTCGCTCCAATAGGCGCGGGCAGCTTCCAGCATGGAATAAGTGCCCATGACGTTCGTTTCGATGAAGACCGCAGGGCCATCGATTGAGCGGTCAACGTGGCTCTCGGCCGCCAGGTGCATGACGGCGTCGGGCTTTTCCTTTGTGAGGATTGCGAGGATCGCTTCGCGGTCGCAGATGTCCTGCTGGTAGAACGTGTAAAGCGGGTTATCCGAAATAGGTCTCAACGAGTCCGGATTGGCGGCGTAGGTCAGCTTGTCGAGGTTGACGACAGCGGTGCCAAGGTCGCCGACAAGATGCCGGCAAACTGCAGACCCAATGAAGCCGGCGCCGCCTGTGACGAGAATCTTCACCAGGTATGTTCCCTAACCGGAGAATTGAAATGCTTCTGGTTGGTCCTTCAGGGGCGGAGCAATGCGGTCCTTATCGGAAAGCACCGGTTCAATCCCGTCGAGGGGCCATTCGATAGCAAGGTCGGAGTCGGCGAAGTGGATCGCGCGTTCATGCTCGGGCGAATAGTGTTCGGAGACCTTGTAGATTACTTCGGTATCGGGCTCGAGGGTCAGGAAGCCGTGTGCGAAGCCTTTCGGCACGAACAACTGGTTCCATTCTTGTGCCGATACCGTGCATGCGCACCACTGGCCGTATCGCGGCGAACCATTGCGGATATCGACGGCAACGTCAAAGATTGCGCCTTTGACGACCCGGACAAGTTTGTCCTGAGCAAATGGAGGGAGCTGGTAGTGCAAGCCGCGCAGCACACTGCTTTCTGCTGAAAATGAATGGTTGTCTTGGACGAACGCCATTGGGAGGCCAGCATCGGCAAACCTGTTCGCGCTGTAGATTTCGGAGAAGAAGCCGCGGGCGTCACCGAATTTTTGTGGCGTAATCTCCAGCACTTCGGGAAGGACCAGCTGCGTTACCTGCATTCCGATTCAGCCTCCGCGCCGGAGCAGCGCATTAGATTGGGTGCATCCATAATCTCAGGGAATGCGACCTCGCGATTCTTACTCTGCGGGGCGCATGGAGTAATGACATCTCAAGTCATTACGCGGGGTCCGTCCGGTTATACGCTTGCCTGCGAATCGGATGACTGGGATCGAACGCAGCCGTCACCCCGATAGCAAAAAATTCCGACGGACCAGTCGCTGCGGTGCTTACACCATAGCCATCGGGCGGGTCAATCGTCAGCACTCAGTGTTGTGGGTATGGAGGTATTACCGTCTCATCATCGCAGGCGTCGTGCGGTTTATCGTAATATGGCCCAGCGACGTAATCAGCTCAACGATGTGCAGCCAGCAGGCTCTTCGGAGGTTCGATGACGTGCTGACCTGTATCAGTCTGGAATATGTTTTCGCCTCTCCAACAGGATGAGTCGGGGATTTGAGATGTGCAAGGGCCACACCGGTGGTCGCAATTAATTGGCATGCAAGAAACCTTTGATCGATTGGCGGTTCCGGGGGTAACGTCACATTCGAGTTTGTGTTTCATTTGTTTCGTGGGAATCGCGGGGTGTTTTTGAGCCCGTGAAGTGGCTGGGATGAAACTGTTTGAGCCTCCTCCTAAGCGTCAGGCATTCGTGCTAGGTATCGCTGATTACGATCACAGTGTGCCGCTGAAAAATACGATCGCCGATGCGCGAGATATTGCTAAGCAGCTGAGGGGCTTGAACTTCGAAGTTTTTGACTTCTACGATCTCGATTTCAACAATCTTCTGCATCACATGACGGCGTTCCTCAAGGTGGAGCCGGGCGAAGAAAAGCTCGATGCGATCCTGATTTACTATGCCGGCCACGGCATCCAGCTTGGCGACAAGAACTACATCGTTCCCAAAGATTTCGACCCGCATTCCTCATATCCGCTTGTGCAGCTTGTTTCCGTGCAAATGCTGCTGGAGAGAATGGACGCCAAAGCGGACAAGAAGCTTTTATTCCTGGATGCCTGCCGAGATGCCGGCGGGCTCACGGTCACTAATGCTGTTCTGATGGGATCTGCCTTAGACTCGAAGATAGATGTAGCGCCAAAGGTACGTGATGAGCTTAATCTTGTCGACGAACCGGCTACTACGAGAAGCCTTTCAGGAAGCAAGGGTCTGGCGAAGCCGTCGCTAGGACGGCTCAATCAGACATTCATTGCGTTCGCAGCCGACCCTGGCGAGAAGGCGCTCGACGGACCGAAGGACGGCAACAGCCCGTTCACGACCGGTGTGCTCAAGTATATTGACCAGCGGGCGTACGATGTTTTCGACATGTGCCAATGCGTGGCCCGAGACGTTCGGAAAGAAACCAACCTGCGGCAGGTGCCCTGGACGAATTCCAACCTGATCGATCAGTTCGAATTCCACCGTGCTGATGGGCGGCCGGTCATCGAACTAACCTTGATGGGTCTGATTGCTGGGATGCTTACGGCCATCATCAATTTTGACCTGTTTGATTTCGGGGCAAACGGCCTGACATTCGGCAGTGGTCAACTTGCCCACGTAAAGTCGGAGTACATCTATTTGGTGACCTCGCTGTTCCTCGGAACAGCACTTGGTATCGGCGCTTATCGATATGCCAAGCCTTTGCATTCGTGGGGCGTGTTGCTGACAACGTGTGCGATTTATACCGTCTTTGCCATTTGCAGCCGTTTGGTGTTGGCGCCGATAGCCGATCTTGAGGCTAAGACGAGAGCGCTCCGTAAACTTGATATGGGTACGTTTCAGCAGGTTTTCGGCGAAGCGAATATTGATGAGCCTGGCGTGGTTCTGCTGATCGCGATTTTATTTTTTGCGATTGTTGCGGGCGCACTTGTCGGCGCGGGTAGCGTTCTTGCGAGTGCAGCTTATCACCCTGAGATGCGGCGTGTGGCGCGAATTGGCCGGGGTGCTCTGATAGGAATGTCGGCACCGGTTGCATTATTCCTGTTCTTGTTCGTTCGGCTTAAGTACGTCGGCAGCCAGGAATTGGTGTCGGACCGAAGTGCTCACTATCTCGAAGTTTTTGGGATCATCCTGCTGGTCGCCGCGTGGCAAGGAGCGCTCGCGTGGAACGTAGGGCGGGGCTACGATAGGCCACGCTATCGAGATACTTAGGAAGTGTTGTGCGCTGCGGCGGCACCAGGAAAGAGATGACTTTAGAGTAAGTGATAGAGAGTGCCTGTAAAAAGCCGGAAGCGCGTCGCCCTTGCCTGACACAACTATAGGCAATTTGACGACAAGGGGAGCCAGCATGAGTTTGCGTATTTCATCTCCAGGCAAGGGTGGCCACGTCCGCAGGGGCGGCAGTGGCGAACCGCTTGAACCTGACTTTTATATGTCACGTCTAATCAAGCTGCTACCGGCGGAAGCCGTGGCGGTTTACCCGATGCTGCATAACAATGCGGCCGACGTCGTCGATCAAGTTCGTAGATCCGGTGGTGCTCCGTCCACCGCGGCGACTTCGGTCGATCCGGTGACGGGCGTGCCGGTCGAGGCAATGTCGGTAGTTTCCAGTCAAGCCTCGTCGGGTGCGGATTGGCTGCCAATGGCGATGGCTTGGTTTGTGCTGCTTCTCGTGATCCTGTTGCGCTGGCAAGCAACAAGGGATTCCAACGGTAATGCACAATGGGGCGCCGTCGCCATTGCTGCGATCTCATTCTTTCTGTGGGTGCCGACGATGAATGGAACCTTTGGGATCATGGAATTTGCTACCGCGGCGGAGTGGATTGATTGGCCGCAGCCTGTCAAGGACTTCGTTCCTGAGATCCTACTGATTTTTTGGACGATCGTCATTCCGGCATTTTACAAGCCGGATAATTAGCGGATTCTGCGACGACGTGCCCGCCAGCGTAAACACAATTGTATCAAGGCCCATGTCATGTCCAATCAAGACCGTTACTTTAACGAACCCGATTTGAACCACCTGACACCGGATGACGATGCCGCACCGCAATCTGGAGGCCGCCGGTCGACCGTAGATTCTGTCGAACCGACAAACTTCAACGATGTGCCTGATCACGATGATGGGCCTGAAGTCTTGGCGCAGTTAGAAGCCGATGCGAAGAACGTGCGGCGCGGCATCCCAAGCGTGAAGTGGGCTGATGATGCCGATCATCCCGACTTTGCTCATCTTCTCGGTGCGGAGGAGGACGGTGTCGGTCCGAGTAAGGTGTACCAGCTGACGCCGGATGTCTTCGAGCTGTTGATTGAAGCGAATTCTTTCAGGCCTGAAGGTCCCGATGGTATGATCGTTTTCGGGCTGCGCGGTGGGCTTTTGGCCGACGGCAAAAAAGAAGTGTCGGAGGCGACCTCGGTCGGGATCGAGGACCGACGACCCGACCATAAAAATTTTAGTTGTACGATCGGTATCAACGCACGGACCACTAATTCCCGTACAGGAGTACTGACGGCGAAGGAGCCAAAACCCCACTAGAG
>JAJFHK010000401.1 GCA_021775655.1 Filomicrobium sp.
GTGCCTGCCGAACCAACTTTGGCAATCCGGAAAAGGACAGCTGCATTTTCGGTGATAGGCAATCGGCAAAGCGAGTTGTGTTGCTCGGAGACAGTCATGCTGCTCATCTTTTCCCCGCGCTTGAACGGGCCGCGACATCGAGAAACTGGTCGCTCGTCATGTATTCAAGGGGCAGTTGCCCTCCGATTGACGTTGACATCTACAATTGGACCAAGAAGACGCTTGACCGAGGTTGCATCAAATGGCGCGAACAAGTGATCCAACACCTCCTTGCAATGCGTCCGGATCACGTTGTGATTTCCTCATGGACTGGCTGGTCGGAAAAAATGATGCGAGGTGAAGAAGGCCTTCGCCTTTCGAGCGATGGCGCGCGCCGAGCCTATGTCGATGGGTCGGTCAGAATACTCAGGAAGCTGAAGGCTGCAGGAATAAGGGTCACAGTCGTCCGCGGAACACCTCGAAACCGGCGGAAAGGCGTCGCTGATTGCATCATAACTTATGGTCCACAGAACTGCGGCACGGCGCGGCGCGAAGCAGTGGAAAACGATCCGGCGGAAGTCGAGGCCGCTCTTCAGGTCGACGACATCAAAGTACTCGATCTGACCGACCACTTTTGCGGAAAGAACGTCTGCCAGGCCGTTATCGGAGAAATGGTCGTCTACCGGGATGCAACTCACATTACAGCAACCTTTGCCCGTTCTCTTGCACCGGTATTTGCCGAACTGCTCGATTAACCAACAAAGCCGCTAATCCTAACGACTGGAACTTCGACGACACCTCGATATCGCGTTGCCATGACGGCCAGCTCCGTCGTATTGCTCTTTGGAGAACAATAGCGTGTGTCGAAGTAGCGTTAGGAAGAGATTACCATGGCCAAGGGAACAGCCCTGAAACAACTCGACAAGGCTTTGAAGCAAGTCCGGGAATTGGGGCTCGACACGAAGGCGGCAGAGGAGACGCCGATCGGCGGGCTCTTGGAAAATATCTACCAACTCGATCCTGACAACGTCGCCGTCATTGCCAAAACCTTGCAACAGACTTCGCTATTCAATGAGATCGTGCGCAATGAAATCTCGGCCATGAATATCGGCGAGAGGTACGAGGACATCGTGCTCGCCTTCAATTCCATCCGTGACGATTCCAAGCGCCTCGTAGACCAGATGGAAGACGGAAAAATCAACACCTTTGAACGGGTCGCCAACGTTTGGATGAAAGTCCGCCGAGGCGACATCTCGGAACGCTTCGACGAGATCCGCCACACGTACCTTGAGGTCGCCAAAGATGCCAAGGACCAGATCATTCGCGAGGGGCGGATACTCGATGCCTATAACGACTTCCGCGGTGCATATAAGCAAGCGCAAGTGATGGCGTTGAAGGTTTTGCAGAAAGCTGAGAAAGAGTTGGCCGCGACCAAGAAGGAATTAGAAAAGGCGTCCAAGGCCGTAGCGAAATTCAAAGGCGACGACATCAGCGCACGCGCCGAATTGGAAATGGATCGGGACGGAAAGATCCGCGCACTGCAGGACGAAGAGAAGCGCTACCAGATCGCCAAGGATCTCGCTGACAATCTGACCATCGGTTACAATACTTCCGAAGTTGTCATGTCGCGCCTCACGCAGACGACCAGCGCCAAAGAACGCGTCTACCAACAGGCCGTGGCATTCTTCTCAACCAATGAAGCAGTGCTGACAGCGCTGAAAGCTTCTTTCATGGGACTGTTTGGGCTGCATGAATCGACGCGGACGCTGGAAGCCATGAAAGAAGGCATCGACAAGAGCTTGGAGACGCTTTCCGAAATCGGCGACAAAGTTCAGGAGGCAGCTATCAAGGCTGGTTACGGGCCGACGGTCAAAGCGGAGTCGGTCAAGATGCTGGTCGACTCGGTCGTAAATTTCCAGATCCGCACACGCGAGATCATCAATGAAATGCGGGTGCTTGCTACGCGCAATTCAGAAGAGATCCGTGAAGCCGTTGAAGACGGCAAAAAGCGGCTTGCGCGACTTTCTGCCGAAGGCGAAATGTTGATCGAGTCCTAATTCAATCTCATGACCAGCGACGACAATATCGCGAACTCTTCGGGCCCATCACACGGCGGCCCGGCTTTGGCCGCGTCAACCACGCTTGCAAGCAAGTCACCGCTTGACGAAGTCATGATTGCCATGGATGTCGTCGACACGCTGCGCCACGACCGTAGCCTCGTCGAGCGCGAATTAAATGATGATGCCCGGCGAAAGGACCTGATCGAACGGTTGCGCGAGATCTACCGCGGCCAAGGCATCGACGTTCCTGACCACATCCTTGAAGAAGGGGTCAAGGCGCTCGAAGAGGACCGCTTCGTTTATCAACCGCCGGATGAAGGCGCGCTGTCGACCAAACTTGCCCGACTTTATGTTACGCGGTGGAGTTGGGGACGATACGTGCTAGGTGCCATTGCCGCGATCGCTGCATTCTTTGTCGTCAACTATGTCGTCTATGAGCGCCCAAAACAGTTGCAGGCACAGGCCGAACAACAGGCGATCAGTGAGTTGCCGGGACGGGTGAAAGCGCTGGCGACAAGCGTGGCAAGCGAGGCGAGCGACCCGCTTGTCGGGACGCGGGCCGAGGCACTTGCAAAAACGGCGACCAATGCTGCGGCCGTCGGCGACCTTGCTGCGGCAAGCAAAGCCGAAGCCGAACTCAAGCGTACGCTGGAAAAGCTGCGCGCTGCCTACCAGATCCGCATTGTCAACCGGCCGGGGGAAGTCTCAGGGCTTTGGCGCATCCCGGATGCAAATCCCGACACATATAACTTTTACCTTGTTGTCGAGGCGATCGGGCCGGACGGCAAATCTGTTCCTCAGATCATCACCAATGAAGAGACAGGGAAAACGGAACGTGTGTCGACGTGGGCGGTACGGGTCGACCGGTCAGTACTGACTTCCGTGAAAGCCGATAAGGACGACGACGGTATCATTCAGAACAACATTGTCGGGCGTAAAGTGCTTGGCCGGGTTGAAGCGGACTGGACGATTGCCACGGCGGGCGGCGCGATCACGAGGTGGAACTGATGATCTCTGGCCGCAGGACACTTGCCGAGATCGAGCGCTCGATTGAGGACCTTCGGAAGCGGGAGCAGCAGCTGCTCAAGAATGTCGAGGGCATCAACGCCCACCACGTGCGGCTCATCGAGCAGCGAACAGCCGCCTTTCGTGAACTTGCCGAAGTGCGCGCGCGCAGTGCAGTGGCCGACGGCGTCATCGATCA
>JAJFHK010000402.1 GCA_021775655.1 Filomicrobium sp.
AATGAGACCGACTTAAGGCGGTTGGCATCGTTGTAGGTGTAGGCAAAGGCTGGGTCCGGTCGACTAGCGGAGATCACGTTGCCGGCGGCATCGTAGGCGAATGTACGGGTATCGGGCCCACCCTGCGATATGCCGGCTAAACGATTCGTGTTCATCGTGTAGCCATAAGTGTCGACCGTTGTGGAACCGCCTGACGGAGTCGTGCTCTCCGAGGTCCGGTTGCCGGTGCCGCCATAGGTATACGACTTGGCTCCCCACGGCCCCTTGGCGCTGCTCAGGCGGTTTGAGAGCGTATTGGTGAAGCTCTGATCGTTTGCCGAGTTCAATGCATCGGTGATGCCGACAACGTGAGTTTTATAGCTGCCGTTGCGAACGATCGTGCGGTCAAAATAGTTTGTCGTACTCTTGTAGACCCTGATGCGCTTGTGGAGGTAATCGTTGTTCCACGTATTGCTGACCTTCAGGTCGTTGCGGAACTTCATGTACTTGATGAGGTTCGACATCGGCCGCCATTGCATGCCGGTGTAAATGATCGCCTCTGAAGGCGAGCTACTATCCTTTTCCGTGCGGACATTCGTGAGGCGGCCTTCAGCGTCGCGGAAGTAGGTCACGTAGCGGCCAGAGGGATAGCGGATCTTCGAAATCCGGTCTGCCAGATCATACTCATACAAGACTTCGTAGGGCTTGCCGGCGATCGTGTGCTTCTCGCGAATGAAATTGCCGCTGAGAGGCAAGCGGATAGGTCAACGTTTTGACGCAACCAAGACCCTGAGGGGGACATTCCGCATTCTGCTAAGCGCATCCGCCAGTCATTGCATAACGGACCTGACGAACACCCTCTTATTGATTGGTTTCGTGCTTCGCGAGCCAACGAAGAACGCCGCGGCCTTCCGCATTGGCCGTGACCTCTAGTTCGCGGAATTTGGCAATCAGTTTGTGCCCGAAATCGGTGAGCTTAGCCGCAGCGCCGCCGTGACGATGTTCAGGCGTTGCGATTGCGGGTTCGTCGAACGCGGCGTTGATTTGCTGAACGAACTGCCAGGCACGGCGGTAGGATATACCCATGGCCTCGGCGGCTCGCGATAGTGACCCCTCCGTTTCGACGAGTTCGAGCAGGTGAATTTTTCCGGGTCCGATACGGTTCCCGCTGGGCAAATCAATCTGCAATTTCACGCGGGCTTCAATCCCCCGGCAAACCTTCGCGTGGCCAGCCTTTCGGGATTTTGCCCCGTCAGCCAATGCCTCGCCGTCATTCGCGGCCCAATGCTCCGCTCCACTCAAAGCTCGCCCTCCAAAATCTCCAGCAGCCAAGTGGCGTTGATTCTAGCACGGATGGGCGTTGCGTGCCTGCCTGGGCTTGCACCTATTACCAATACCCAACAAACCTATGTTCAAACGAACATAGTAATGCTATATCCAAATGAACATAGCTATACGCGGGTCAACCTGGGTATCGCACCTCCTGGAGGAAACGATGATCGAGAAAACGCTTGAAGAACTAAAGCAGCAGGTGCGCCTGCGTTCGCGTTACGACAATTTTATCGGCGGTGCCTGGGTCGCGCCGACGAAGGGGCGGTATTTCGCGAATATCACGCCGGTGACCGGCAAGCCGATCTGCGAGGTCGCACGCTCGACTGCAGAGGACATCGAACTCGCTCTCGATGCTGCGCACAAGGCGAAGGATAAGTGGGCGAGCACTTCTGCAGCCGACCGCGCTGCAATCCTCCTTAAGATCGCCGATACGATGGAGCAGAGTCTCAAGCTCATCGCGATGACGGAGACGCTCGATAACGGTAAGCCAATCCGCGAGACGATGGCAGCTGATATCCCGCTGGCCATCGATCACTTCCGCTACTTCGCTGGATGCATCCGCGCTCAGGAAGGGTCGATCTCGGAAATCGACCACGATACGGTCGCTTACCACTTCCAAGAGCCGCTCGGCGTCGTCGGTCAGATCATCCCGTGGAACTTCCCCATCCTGATGGCGATCTGGAAGATTGCTCCGGCGCTCGCTGCCGGCAATTGCATCGTCTTGAAGCCAGCAGAACAGACCCCGATGAGCATCATGGTCTTGCTGGATCTCATCGGCCACCTGCTGCCGCCGGGCGTGCTCAACGTGATCAACGGCTTCGGCGTGGAAGCAGGCAAGCCGCTGGCGCAGAACCCACGCATCGCCAAGGTTGCATTCACCGGCGAGACGACGACGGGCCGGCTCATCATGCAGTACGCCTCCGAGAACATCATCCCGGTCACACTTGAACTCGGCGGCAAGTCGCCGAATATCTTCTTTGCCGATGTCGCCGATGCGGATGATGCCTTCTTTGACAAAGCACTGGAAGGCTTTGCGATGTTCGCACTTAACCAGGGCGAGGTCTGTACGTGCCCGTCGCGCGCGCTGGTCCACGAGTCAATCTATGAACGCTTCATGGATCGTGCCATCAAGCGAGTCGAAGCCATCCAGATGGGCCACCCGCTCGATCCCACGACAATGATCGGGGCGCAGGCCTCCAACGACCAGCTGGAAAAGATCCTTTCCTATATCGATATCGGACGCCAGGAAGGTGCGACCGTTCTGACCGGGGGAGAGCGCAACGTTCAGGAAGGCGAACTTTCGGAAGGCTATTACGTCAAGCCGACCATCCTCGAAGGCCACAACAAGATGCGGGTCTTCCAGGAGGAGATCTTCGGGCCGGTGCTCGCCGTGACCAGGTTCAAGGATGACGACGAAGCACTCGCGATCGCAAATGACACGCTCTACGGACTCGGTGCCGGTGTCTGGTCGCGTGACGGTACGCGTGCCTACCGCTTTGGCCGCGCCATCCAGGCGGGCCGCGTCTGGACCAACTGTTACCATCTCTATCCCGCGCATGCCGCGTTCGGTGGCTACAAGCAGTCTGGAATCGGTCGCGAGAACCACAAGATGATGCTCGATCACTACCAACAGACAAAGAACATGCTGGTCAGCTACAGCCCGAAGGCGCTGGGGTTTTTCTGATCGAGCGAAGCACCCCGGAAGCTCGCGAACTCCCAAATCTTGAGCAGGGATTTCCTCCTCGCTACCGGCAAACTTGATCGCGGCATTGGCATTCTAATGCCGCGGTCTTTTCTCTTTCGGAGCGGGGCAATTGCAGATGCGTCGCGGAGGATGTGACATGGTTGAACGGGTCAGTGCCACGCCCCAGACACTCGCGCTCATTGCGGTTCTGGAAAATCGGAACGGCCCCTTGTTATTTCACCAATCCGGCGGGTGTTGCGATGGCAGCGCCCCGATGTGTTTTCCTGCTGGCGAATTCAAGATCGGATCGCAGGATGTTTTCATGGGCGAGATCGGCGGCGCGCCTTTCTACATGAGCCGCTCGCAGTTCGAATACTGGAAGCACACCCATCTCATCATCGATGTCGTAAAGGGACGTGGTGCGGGCTTCTCTCTGGAAGCGCCCGAGGGTGTTCGGTTTCTCACCCGCTCACGACTCTTGAGCGATGCCGAGCTTGCTGAGCTGGCCAAGTCGGAACCTGAGAAATCGTGAGAAAAATTTCATGCAAAGCCGACGTCTGGACATCGACAAGGCCGTGTCCTTCCTGGTGCGCAAATACGGCTGCTGCAGTCTCGGAATCGCACTTGAGCGACGAGAGCTATGCGTCCGGCTTGACGATCTGGAGGCCGCGCGCGAGTGGGCGGCTGTCGCTGCGCGTCTGCGAACTTTATTCGCCGCAGAACCTTCAGGGCTCCTTCACTAAGAAAACGAAACACTGCAATATAACGGAGATTGACACATGCGCCCTCTCATACTTGCCTGCACGCTCTCGAGTTGCTTCATGAGCACTGCTTTTGCCGAAAACGTCAATCTTTACGCTGCCGGAAGCCTCAAGGCTGCGATGACAGATGTCGCGCGGGCTTATGAAAAGTCCGGTTCCGGTGACTCGGTTAAGACAGTGTTCGGCGCCTCCGGTCTTTTGCGCGAACGCATCGAAAGCGGGGAAACGGCGCATGTCTTCGCATCGGCGAACATGAAACATCCGAAAACACTGGCGGCGGCAGGCAAGGCTGCGACTGCGGTGAAAATGTTCGCCCGCAACCAGCTTTGCGCGATCGCTCAAGATAACGTCGATGTGACGACCGACACGCTTCTGGAGCGCATGCTGGCCGATGACGTTCGGGTCGGAACGTCCACGCCGAAGGCCGACCCATCGGGTGACTACGCCTTTGCACTGTTTGGCAAGTCGGAAAAGCTAAAGAGCGGCGCAAAGTCGAATCTTGAAGCGAAAGCCCTAAAGCTGACCGGCGGTCCGGATACTGAGAAGGCTCCGGAAGGCCGCAATCAATACGGCTGGGTGATGTCGGAAAAGAAGGCAGACATATTCCTGACCTATTGCACCAACGCGGTGCTCGCCAAAAAGGACACGCCATCCCTTAAGATCGTCGCAATTCCTGCTGCCCTGTCGGTGGGCGCAGAGTACGGCATTATCGTCCTCAAGGGAGCACCGGAGAAAGCCGGTGCGCTGGCGCAGTTCATCCTGGAACCGGAGGCCCAGAAAATTCTGCGCGAATACGGGTTCGGGATCGGTGACGACGCTCGCGATTAGAGCGGGCCCCCGCTCGCGGCGTTTGTAGGGAGGTTGCCGCAAAGGTGCATTGATGGCTTAACCTCCAGAAGCGACACTTTCCGTCTGTCAATGGAGTTCACCTGGTGCTGCGCGCGTTCCTTGTCTGCATTCTTTCGGTGTTGCTTTCGGTTTCCGCTGGGGCTGACACTATCACCGACTCGGGCGGGCGGACGGTCGAGGTTCCCGAGAGGGTCGAGAAGGTGTTCGCGGCCGGTCCGCCGGCGTCGATCCTTCTATATATGCTGGCACCGGAGACGATGACCGGCTGGCCGAATGCGCTGCGCGATGAAGAACGCCCGTATGTTGCCGAAGCGTACCGCGACCTTCCTGCACTTGGTCGCCTGACAGGCAGGGGCGGCACCGCCAATCTCGAAGTCGTCCTCAAGGCGAACCCTGATCTGATCCTCGACTTCGGCTCGGTACGAGATACCTACATCTCACTAGCCGATGCGGTCCAGGAACAGACCGGCATTCCCTACATCCTGATCAATGGCCGCTTTGAGAAGACACCCGAAGCCTTGCGGCTATTGGGCCAAACGCTTGGACTTGCCGAACGGGGTAGGCTGCTTGCGGCCTACGTTGAAAAAATATTCGCGGATATCGACGGCGCATTGGCCGCCATTCCCGAATCCGAGCGTCCACGCGTCTATCTTGCGCGCGGACCGGATGGCCTGGAAACGGGTACGCGCGGGTCGATCAACACCGAAATCATCGAGCGTGCGGGCGGCACCAACGTCGTCGACGCACCGGGACAGCGCGGCATAGTGCGCGCCTCCATCGAACAGGTGATCGTTGCCAATCCTGACACCATCATCACCTGGGACCGCAATTTTTATGAGTCAGTCTTCAAGGATCCGCTTTGGGCCGGCATAGAAGCTGTCAAGCGCGGTCGCGTCTATTTAAGTCCTACCGCCCCATTCGGCTGGATTGACCGGCCGCCCTCGCTTAATCGCATCATCGGCCTGAAGTGGCTGGCCCGCACATTTTACCCAGACCGCTT
>JAJFHK010000403.1 GCA_021775655.1 Filomicrobium sp.
AAAGGCGCTAGCTTCCTTGAAGCCTGCCTTGTCGTTGAGGAAATCGCGAAAGCGTGCACGCTGACAGCGCGAATTGTCGTCGAAGCCAACATGGGTGCCATCAGTGCCGTGATGGCATTTGGCACACACGAACAGAAACGCCAGTGTGCTGAGCTCGTATTGGCAGGCGACAAACCGGCGATTTGCATCAGTGAACCTGGAGCGGGCAGTGCGGCCAACGAGATGGCGACGACCGCGCAGCGGGCTGGTGATCGTTATCTACTAAATGGAACGAAGCATTGGATTACCGGTGGAGGAATTTCACGGGTTCATCTGGTTTTCGCACGTGTCCTTTCTGCGTCCGGGCGCGAAGAGGGTATTGGCGGGTTCCTGGTAATTGCCGATCCATCTCGCGATGCATATCCTGAAGGCTTCTCGGTCATCCGTCGAGAGCGCACCATGGGGTTGTGCGGGATGCCAGAGTGCGAATTGAAATTCGAAAACGTCGAGGTGCCTGCTGAGATGGCGCTTGCGCCGCCGTCGGGGTTCAAGCGTGGCTTTTCCGATCTCATGAGTGCCTACAACAGCCAGCGGGTCGGAGCTGGTACGATCGCTATGGGGGTTGCTGCGGGGGCGGTGGATCATGCAAAGCGCTATCTTTTGAAACGCGAGCAATTCGGACGGCCGCTCGCTGAGTTCCAGGGGCTGCAATGGATGCTGGCCGACATGGACACAGGTGTTCATGCATCTCGTTTGCTGTTACAGGAAGCGGCTCGCTCAGCCGAAACGAGTGGGACCGGATTTCCTGACAAGATGATGGCTGCGCGAGCAAAGGTATTTGCATCAGAGACGGCCATAAAAGTTGTCAACGATGCCTTGCAGATCTTCGGTGCGCGCGGTTACGGTGATCAGGAGCCGATTGAGCGTATGGCGCGCGATGTGCGTATGTTCACAATCGGCGGTGGCACCGCCCAGGTCTTGCGCAATCAAATTGCAGGGTCACTTCTCGGCAGGAAGACGCCGCAAACGCGGGAAGGTTATTCGCAGCTTGCCGCAATGGAGTCCCACCGCATGGCCGCTGAATAGATGCCGTTTAGTCCGTACTGCCGATCCCTATCATGGATAGGACTTTGACTTACAGCTTGATCGGCATCGTTCTGCTTGGCGTGACGATCCTTGAGCTGCTTTCGGCATGGGGCGGGGGGACCACTTACCAGAGCCTTGCCGGTTTCGGTGTGATCCTTTTTGGCGTCGTTTCGACGCCTGTGATCAGCTGGTCTCGAGTCGTATTCGTGGCCATCGGCCTGATGCTGTTCGTTGCAGCACTTGTAACCCGCTCAGACTGGCAAGCAATCACGCAAGCAGCGCTGAACAGCGCAGCATTTATCGCTGCGTTTTTTACCGCGCTAACATTCTTGCGAAGCGCGTCGGCGTCATCGCCATCGATTGATGAGTGCGGCCGATACCTCGCCGAACAGCCACCTGGGCGTCGTTACGCTGCACTCACGATTGGGGGGCATTTGTTTGCGCTAGTATTGAACTACGGTGCCATTTCACTGTTGGGGGGGCTTGCAGAGGCGAGCGCTCGCCGCGAGCCCAACGAGGAAATAAGGAGCCACCGAATTCGCCGTATGCTCCTGGCAATCCAACGTGGTTTCGTTTCCATGTTGCCTTGGTCGCCACTGACTTTTTCCGTTGCCATTTCAACCTCACTTGTACCGGGTGCGAACTGGATCGATGCGGCCGCGTACTGCGTGGCTAGCGGTGTGATTCTAGCCGGTGTTGGTTGGGGAATGGATACGTTGTTCAAGCCTCGCCTATCGGTTCCTGCTCCAATTCGAGGAAAAATTGAAGGTTCATCGGCCAGCTTGCTGCCGCTGGTTTCGCTTTTACTTCTTCTTGTGGTGACAGTTGGCGGGGTCCATGTCTTGTCAGGCGTGCGTGCGGTTGACGTTGTCATGGTCGTGGTGCCTTTGATCTCGGCAGCTTGGATCGCGATGCAAAACCGTCGGGATAGGCCAATATTCAATGCGTATTTGCGAGCGCGACAGTATATAATTCGCGATCTGTCTGGTTACCGGGAAGAGATCGTTTTGCTGGCGATGGCTGGGTTCATCGGCACGCTGGGTTCCAAGCTCTTAAGTCCGCTTGTCACAACGTCCGGAACCGATCTGTCGATGTTTCCTGGCTGGATGGTGCTCGTTTCACTCGTCTGGCTGATTCCAATCGCAGGCCAAATCGGTATGAATCCCATCTTGTCGGTTTCGCTGATTGCACCGCTTCTGCCGGAAGCATCGGCAATCGGGGTTACACCGGCAGCGATAACGACTGCACTGACCGCGGGTTGGGCACTTAGTGGTGCCAGTTCACCTTTCACGGCTACAACGTTGCTCGTTGGGCATATTGCCCGTCTCAGCGCCTGGCACGTAGGACTGAAATGGAACGGGGCTTATACAGTCGTATGCGCTCTTGCCTTGTCAGCGTGGGTCGCCCTTGTTGCATCGCTCTAGCTAAGAACCAGGACCTTTGAAGGGGCAAGGTAACAAGCACCAGGATACTGCCGAGAGCAAGCTGGAAGAGCATGAGTTACTCGGCTGGTGTCGGAGTGGATTGTTCGGGGGCGGGATCTTGCTCGATTGATTTTCCGCTGACCCATTCACGCATGGATTGAAACACGACATACAACGACGGGATCAAGACGACGCCCAGGATCGTTGCGGCAAGCATCCCGCCAAACACCGTCATGCCGACAGACACCCTGCTTGCTGCTCCAGCACCCGAGGCGACCACAAGTGGGAATACGCCCAGGATGAATGACAGTGCGGTCATCATGACGGCGCGGAACCTCAAGGTTGCGGCCTTCTCTGCTGCGTCGAGAATCGTTTCTCCCTTCTCACGAAGTTCCTTGGAGAACTCGACGATCAGGATCGCGTTTTTGGCCGCAAGGCCAATCAGAAGGACGAGGCCGACTTGCGCGTAAACGTTGAGCGGAATGCCAGTCATCTTCAATGTCGCAACTGCACCAAATACCGCGAACACGACGGATAGCATGACAGGCAGGGGGATCGTCCAGCTTTCGTATTGGGCGACAAGGAACAGATAGGCGAACAAGATGGATAGAAATAGGACGAAGGATCCCGCTTCTGCGGATTTAATCTCTTCCAGAGACATGCCGGTCCACTCGGTGGTAAAGCCGGCAGGTAAGGTCGCTGCCGCCGTCTCATTCATGACGGCGATCGCTGTTCCGGAGCTATTGCCTTCACTGGGCTGTCCATTTACGGACGCGGATCGGAACATGTTGTAGCGCGAGATGCTTTCTGGACCGAGGACCGGTTTCAGTCTCACAAGTGCACGCAAGGGAACCATCTCGCCATTTGTGCTGCGTACATAGAGTTTTTCGACGTCCTCAGGAGAAGCACGACGCTCCGCTTCGGCTTGCACGTAAACTCGATAAACGCGACCGAATTTATTGAAATCATTGACGTAGTAAGATCCGAAGTTGGCATTGAGGACCGTGAAGATATCGGAGATCGCGACGCTCTTGGACTTGGCGAGGTCGCGGTTTACGTCAATTGAGAACTGAGGTGAATTCGCGCGGAATGTCGAGAAGACGCGACTGAGTTCCGTGCGGCTATTGGCTGCAACGATCAATCCGCCGAGGGCTGATTGCAATTCCTGGGGCGAACGGCCTTCGGTGTCCTGAAGCACCATCTCGAAGCCGCCAGTGGTCCCCAGACCGGGGATCGGTGGCGGATTGAAGGGTATGATTGTTGCCGAGGGCATTGCGATGAGTTGTGGGGCGACTTTGGTTAGAATGCCGCGAAGTGAGAGCTCTCGTGTCGGGCGCTCGGACCATGGTTCCAGGACCGCAATAACAAGGGCCCCGTTCGAGACGACTGCGCCTTGTAATATTGAGTAGCCGCCGACCGACATGACGTTCGCAACGCCCGGCGCGCTGGAAATGATCTGTTCGACTTCAGAGAGAACGGCTGACGTTCGCGATAGCGCGGCTCCGTCGGGTAAGCGAATATCGACAAAGAATGCGCCGCGGTCTTCTGGTGGCACAAAACCGGTTGGAGTGCTGGTGAAGAGCCAGCCGGTTGCAGCAGCAGCGGCGAGAAGAAAAATCAGGCACAATAGGGACAAACGAATGAGCCGGCGCACCAATCCGGAATAAGCCTGCCGAGTTGAATTGATTGCGCTCTCAAACCAGTAGAGAGGCCCGCTCGTCGATTGTTTCGGAGGCCGCAAGATGCTCGCGCACAGTGCGGGGCTGAGGGTCAAGGCATTTATCGAGGACAAAACGACGGCGAATGAGATTGTTGCTGCGAACTGTTGGAACAATCGACCAGTCAAGCCCGGCGTGAATGCCACGGGGACGAAAACCGCCAGCAGCACGAGTGTCGTTGCGATCACTGGCGCGGTGACTTCTTCCATAGCCACTCGCGTTGCCTGACGTGCGGGCAATCCATTGGACATATGGCGCTGAACGTTTTCGACAACGACAATCGCGTCATCGACAACAACACCGATCGCCAGGATGAGACCGAATAGGGAAACGGTGTTGATGGTGAAGCCCATCATCAGCAGTGCTGCGAATGTGCCGATCAGGGATACCGGTATCGCGATTGCCGGGATCAGCGTCGAACGCCAGTCCTGCAAGAATATGTAAACAACAAGCACTACGAGGGCGAGAGCCTGAACGAGGGTGATCAGGACTTCCCGCATGGAGGTTTCGACATAAACTGTCGTGTCGTAGGTGACCTTTGCTACCATGTCCTCGGGGAAGCGTTCCGATAGTCGTGCTAGTTCCGCCTTGATCGCCTTTGCGACGTTGAGAGCATTGGCATCCGGCAACTGGTAGACGGCAAGAAGCGCTGCGGGTTTGGCATTTAGCTGCCCAAACCAGCCGTAGGTTTCTGCGCCCAATTCAACTCTGGCAACGTCGCTCAAGCGGACGACGGAGCCATCGGTTTTGGCGAGTAGGATAATGTTTTTGAATTGCTCGACATCATCAAGGCGACCTTGCGCCCGAAGTGTGTATTGGAATTGCTGGCCGGCGGGTGCGGGTTGAGCGCCAATGCTTCCTGGCGAAACCTGGATGTTCTGCTCGCGTATTGCGGAGATGATATCGGTTGCTACGAGCCCCAGGGTTGTCAGGCGATCAGGTCGGAGCCATATCCGCATGCCGTAATCGCGGCCGCCTAGAATATCAACATTGGCCACGCCTGGAACACGGGCCAGACTGTCGCGAATATTGATCGCTGTGTAGTTACTCAAGAACAGATTGTCGTATGTCCCGTTCGGCGAATACACCGACGCAACCAACAGCATGCTGGTGGACTGTTTCTTCGTTCTAACGCCTTGGCGGTTGACCTCTTCGGGGAGTTTCGGCGTCGCCTGTGCAACCCGGTTCTGGACATTGACCTGAGCTGTGTCGCCGTCGGTACCAATCGCGAATGTGACGGTCAGATTATACGAGCCGTCATTAGCGCTCTTCGAAGACATGTAGGACATGCCTTCGACGCCATTGACTTCCGATTCGATGACTGCGGCAACTGTCCGTTCAACAACCTCGGCGTTGGCGCCTGGGTATTTGGCGGAAACCTGTACCTGGGGCGGAGTAAGTTCAGGAAACTCCGCGACGGGTAGTGCTGCAATCGCCAGCAGGCCAGCAAGCGTTGTGACAATTGCTATGACGAACGCAAATTTGGGTCGATCGATGAAAAATGCGCTGATCATGGACGTGGTCCTTCAGGCGCTTTTGCGGCGGTCGGCTTCGGGGTCTTGGCTGGGACCGCAGTTACCTTGGCGCCCGGACGAACTTTCTGGATGCCCTCGACGATGATCGTCTCACCGGCATCCAAGCCTTCGGCGACGACAATTTCAGTTCCCACACGCTGGCCGGTCTTGATCGGACGAGCTTCGACCCGGTCCTGGGCGTCGACGACCAGGACAAACGGTCCGGTTTGGTTCGACTGCACGGATGCCTGGGGAATAACAATGTGGTTTTCAGGTTCCTGGCTCGTCAGAACGACATTTACAAATTGGCCTGGCAGGATAAGGCCATCGGGATTGGGGAAGCTGACACGGATACTGATTGTGCCGGTCGCTGCATCGACTTCGTTGTCGATCAGATCAAACTTGCCCAGGTGCTCATAGAGTGCGTCGTTGGCGAGCCGGATACGCGGGGTCAGCTTTGGCATATCATGTCGTTTGTGTGTCTGTGAGTAGTTGAGATACTCCCGCTCGCCGATTGAGAAGATGACATTGACAGGATCGAGTTGCACGATGGTTGCCAGAACGCCCGATTCAGGTGAGATGAGATTGCCGACATCGGCCTGGGCGCGACCGGTACGTCCAGCAATGGGCGACTTTATCATTGTGTAGCCGAGATCGAGTTCGGCCTTTTTCAATGCTGCCTGGGCAGCGAAGAGTTCGGCTTTTGCGGTTGCGTCCTTTGCCTTCGCCTCATCGAATTTGGCGATGCTGGTAACGTCTTTCTGTAACAAAACCTCGTACCGTTTCAGGCTGGCGGCAGCTTCCTCGACCGCTGCATCGGCACGGGCGACATTTGCTTTAGATGAATCTCGATTGGCTTCGAATTCGGCTGGATCGATGCGAAAGAGTAATGTATTGGCAACGACGTCTGCTCCTTCCTCGAAGGGACGCTTTAGCAGAACGCCTGTTACCCTGGCGCGAACCTCTACGCGCTGCGAGGCTTCGCTGCGGCCTACATAGTCAAGCACAGATGCAACTTCCTTGGCGGTTGCGGCTTGGGTGACAACGCTGGGAAGAGCTGCGGATTGTTGCTGGCCTTTTGGCGGACCGCCTTGATCGCAACCGAACAGGGTCACCGCGAGGCTGGCAACAAAAATGCGCATGTAGGTTTTCATGGCTTAAGACCTTGGGTGTGGATCTGGCGACCAGGCTGAATGGCTTCGAGTTCTCTTGTGGGGCAGGCGCGCAGTTGGAAGCATCGACCAAAACTTCCGATTTGTTTTTCCGTTTAATACGGAGGGAAGAAATCTTATACTCAGGAGGTTCAAGGAATCCATATTCAAGGCTCAGTCCTACCAACTTTTTATACGCGATAGGGCTGGCGGCAAGTTGCGCTTCAGGATTTCCGAATTAGGTTAGCGTGGTCTAGACCGTTTAGAGATCGACCGTGTGTTCAGTGGCGAAAAGATGATTATTGATAGATTGCTTCGATCATCTGCCAACCGCCTTGGTTGATGACAATCAACCAGAACAAGGTGGCAACAGTAGCTCCGATGATGAACCATAGAAAGCGGCTATCCATAGTGACTTTGACCTTTTACTGAGCCGACCTAGATTCCCGGCGGCTTTCCCTTCCATTGATAGCCGTTCTTGGCTGCTTCAAATCCTGCCTCATAAAGCTTTCTCATGTACGCCTTATCAAAGGGCTCGTTGCTTATTTCGTTGAACGTGTTTGGGATCGATGCAAGGCGATACTTGATATTGTTGTCCTTCGCTCGCAGGTAAAGTTTCAGCAAGTCTCCCTCGAGTTGTTGGCGTATCAGAGTGTCGATCGAACGGCCGGCTATTTCGAATGTGGTGCTTTTGACGACCTTGCGCGTAGGCGTGGTTTTTGCGTTGGCAATGATAAAGAGACTGCGTCTCCATCGCACCTTGTAGAGCCGGTCAACTTTGTCGAAGCGCAGGTGGAGTGGAAGCAGGAACGTGTTATCCGTCACGCCGCCGTCGACGTGCATCTCCTCGTAAAATTTCCCATCACTATCGGCGACCTTGATGTGGACGGGAGGGAACAGGCCAGGAAGCGCAGTAGATGCCAGCAACAGACGACGGAACATCGCTAGAGAATCTGGTGTGCGCTTCTGTGCAATGCTTCCAAGATCCCAGATGACCGGGCGTGCCTGATCAGCATTTGTTGTTCCGACGAGGAGCCGCCGTCCTTTTTCGTGTTCTTTGGCAACTTCCTCCACGAATGACTGGGTGATGTACTTTGCTATGAGGTTTTGCAGCGGGGTCGTATCGGAGACTGCGCTGCCGCCAAGCAGTCCTGCCAGCACCTGCTTGAGCACCAAATCATCGGTTGAATATTGGGTGTAGATTTCTTTTAGCTGCCGGTCATAACGGGGGCCTAAAAATGCAAACGGGGCGATTAACGCACCTGTGCTGACGCCGGATACGATTTCGAATTGCGGGCGCTTGCCTGATGCGGTCCAACCATTGAGGAAGCCGGCTCCGAAAGCCCCGTTTGAACCGCCACCTGATATGGCGAGGTAGCTAACCTTGCGGCGCTTGTCGGCGAGCACCTTCGGTCGCTTCTCCTGCATTTGCTTCAACCGAGCCTTGGCGATGTAGTCGATGTTTGGGATTTCGGCATCTCCCCAGCCGCGAACTCGACCTATTCCTGCGACTTCGACGCTGTCTGCCAAGCCGATAGGTACCGCGTTGCGGATATCGGGTGCGCATGAGGAAAGGCAAAACACCGCGGCCACCATCAAGAGCAGGGTGCCCGCCCTGCGCATCATTGGTGTGAACTGATTGTGTGCTGACGGCAGAACTTTCAAGCTTTCTCCCTTGCAAATCCTGCTGGATAAATCTCTTGAACGGTGTTTCTCGCGCGCTTTTGACAGTAGGTCAATTTACTCGGCTTCTTGACGGCTGCGATGGACCTTGGGAATGGGATTCAACTGCTCGGGAGGCTAATCGGAGTCGAATTGGTCAGCATATTACCGGGAAGTTTGTCTTTTCTGGAGCGGAAGTAATAGCTTAGTGGGATATCGTTGCTTTCGGAAATCGTATTTGGCTTGCGGTGGCCCCGATTGAGTGATCCAGTTTCAATGGGCGAGGACCAACTGCTGAGGTTGTTCTACGAACCATTCTTTCGATGCGCAGAGTGGGGATGGACTGAAGCAGTCGTTCAAAGAAATTACGAAAAGCCTGTTGGCGCTTCGGTTGGCTGGGTAGCGTCGGCTAAACCGTTGCTCGCAATCGTTTCAGCGAACGTTTCGCGACTTCCGCAGCTGCCTAATGCCGCTCGACAAAATCGGCAGCCACACGTTTTTCCCCGGCCTTTTCGAACTCGATTGTGAGCTTGTTACCGTCGACTTCGAGAATCGCTCCGTAACCAAATTTCTGATGGAAGACGCGCTCGCCTTTGACGTAGTCGGTGATGATCGTTGATGAGGCGACGAGTTCGCCTTCAATGGTCTTTGGCGATCGGGGGGCACGGCGCTTCTTGGCCTTCTTGTCGAATTCGGCGCGGGTCTCGGCCTGCCACGCCTGCGCGCGCTTCCATCCTGGAGTGTCATAGCTCTTGTCGGAGCGCTCCTGCCATTCGGTGCTGGCGGCGCTGCGGTCGAAGCGATTTTGTCCGTATGGATTTCCAAACGCGCTTGTTGAAGCGAAGTTTTTATATTGACCCGAGAAAGGGGAAGAAGCTTCTTTTACGTCGACGTGCGCCTCGGGCAATTCATCCACGAATCTAGACGGCATCGCCGACTGATACAGCCCGCGCGTGCGGCGGTTCTGTGTGAAGGACACGTGTGCATTCTTCTTGGCGCGTGTGAGGCCGACGTAGGCGAGGCGGCGCTCTTCCTCAAGACCGGCCTTGCCGGACTCATCGAGCGTGCGCTGGCTTGGGAAAAGTCCTTCTTCCCAGCCGGTGAGAAAGACTGTGTCGAACTCCAGGCCCTTTGCAGCGTGGAGCGTCATGATCGATACGCGGTCACCATCGTTGGCCTTGTCGGCATCCATAACGAGCGAAACATGCTCCAAGAAGCCGGCCATCGATTCAAACTCGTGCATGAAACGGACGAGTTCTTTGAGGTTCTCAAGACGTGATTGAGCTTGCGGGCTTTTGTCTTTCTGCCACATGGCGGTGTAGCCAGACTCATCTAGGATTAATTCGGCAAGTTCGGTATGCGAAATCTGGTTCAGCTGCTTGCGCCAACGTTCGAAACTCGCAATTAGATCAGTGAGAGAGCGGCGTGCCTTCCCTGCGATCTCCTCGGTTTCGACGATCATTCGAGAGGCCTGGAACATCGAGACGTCGCGTTTGCGTGCTAATTCTCGAATGCGCTTGACGGAGGTATCACCGATACCACGCTTAGGCACATTGACAACGCGCTCGAACTTGAGGTCGTGGTCGGGATTCACGGTTAGTTCGAGATAGGCAATGGCGTCTTTGATTTCGGCGCGCTCATAGAAGCGTGGGCCGCCGATGACTCGGTAAGGCATGCCGGTGGTAATGAAGCGGTCTTCGAGTACGCGCATTTGATACGACGCGCGCACGAGGATGGCGATCTCGTTTAGGGAATGGCCATCGCGGCGTGCAGCTTCGATGTCGTCGGAAACAGTACGTGCTTCTTCCTCGTCGTCCCACAGGCCCATGACAGTGACTTTGTCGCCGTTGTCACCGTCGGTAAAAAGCGTCTTGCCGAGGCGGCCCTCGTTCGCCGTGATGAGGTGCGAAGCGGCGGCAAGGATGTGACCGGTTGAACGATAATTCCGCTCCAGGCGAATAACTGTCGCGCCGGGGAAGTCCTGGTCGAAGCGCAGGATATTGTCGACTTCGGCTCCGCGCCAGCCGTAGATCGATTGGTCGTCGTCGCCAACGCAGCATATGTTGGTTTTACCGCTGCGCTCGGGCGAGGTTCCAGCGAGGAGGCGCAACCACATGTACTGGGCAACGTTCGTGTCTTGGTATTCGTCCACCAGGATGTAGCGGAACCGCTTGTGGTATTGGGCGAGAACATCCGGATTTTCCATGAATAAGCGCAAACTTTCGAGCAGCAGGTCACCAAAATCGCAGGCGTTCAGTTCTTTCAAGCGACGCTGATAGGCGACGTACAAGTCACGGCCCTTGCCGGCGGCGAAGCCGTAAGCTTCGTTTTGCGGAACTTTATTGGGGGTTAGGCCACGGTTCTTCCAGCTGTCGATCAATCCGGCGAGCTGACGGGCAGGCCAGCGGTCCTTGTCGAGACCTTCGGCTTCGATGACTTGCTTCATGAGGCGGAGCTGGTCGTCGGTGTCGAGAATGGTGAAGCCTTGCTTGAGGCCGACGAGCTCGGAGTGGCGGCGCAATATCTTGACGCCGATCGAGTGGAAGGTGCCGAGCCAGGGCATGCCCTCGACCGAGTCGCCCATATATTTTTCGATCCGTTCCTTCATCTCGCGTGCGGCCTTGTTGGTGAAGGTCACGGCGAGGATCTGCGATGGGTAGGCAGCGCCTGTTGCGAGGATGTGCGCAATACGCGTTGTTAGAACACGCGTCTTGCCTGTACCGGCTCCGGCGAGAACGAGAACAGGGCCTTCAAGTGTTTTGACAGCGAGGCATTGCTCGGGATTGAGGTGTTCGAGGTAGGCGGCGTTGTGGCCTGCCCTAGCCTGCGGTGTACGAGAGGCAAGAGCGCGCTCTGAAATTGATCCACTGCCCGGCGGCGGGGGAGCGGGTTCTGCCGGTGCCGGAGGAACTAGCGATTCGTCGCCGAACGGGGCCCAGTCGTCTGTTGGGACTTTCTCGGAGTCGTTGCCGTAGTTGAATGGTGGTTCCTCATCGCCGCGACTTGGATCGTCGTCGTAAGATAAGGGCGATTCCTGAAAGGCAGATTCGGCAGCAGGTGCCGCGCCGTCCGCATCATCATTTTGCGGAAGGTCGAAGGGAATATCGTCGTTCTCCGGCTCGGGCGAAGCTCCTGCCTCGGGCGTGAACGCGATATGTTCGTCGAACGGAAGCTCTGGGGCGTCGAGCTTTGCTGCCTTGGTCTTGCGAGTCGCTGTCATCGTACCAGTATAACAGGGTTTTCGGGGCCGCAATCAGGCTGCCGATATGGGTCCACAAGGGGATCGGAATGCCGGAGTGACTGGCTTCACGGGCGTATCAGGGGGAGTTGAGTTGCGCTTCATGAAGGCAATTGCGTATCTGATCACGGTTCTGGCGCGCTCAATATCGTCCTAACATTTGAAAGTTGCACCCATGATGGATGTGGATTGGCTGGATTTATTCACGATGAAGGGCCTCAACGTCTTGTCGTCGTTGTTTGTCCTGGCGATTGGGTTGCTTGCCCTGCTTGTCATTATTCTGTTCATAATCGACGTAACGCAGACCAGCGATGCTGTGCGGCGCAACTATCCGGTGATTGGCCGGTTCCGTTACATCTTTTCAACACTCGGCGAATTCTTCCGGCAATATTTTTTCGCCATGGACCGCGAAGAGATGCCTTTCAATCGGGCTGAACGCGAGTGGGTCGACCGTTCATCGAAGGGGTATGACAATACGGTTGCATTCGGATCGACACAGAATCTCAGACCAGTAGGGACTGTTATATTCGTCAACTGTCCATTTCCGACGCTCGAAGAGGACGCTTCGCCTGCACCCAATGTTGTGATCGGCAGGGGGTGTCTCAACCCCTACGAGCCGCAATCGATCATCAATATTTCGGGCATGAGCTATGGGGCGCTTTCGAAACCGGCAGTGAGGGCGCTTTCAAAGGGTGCTGCGATGGCGAATTGCTGGCTCAATACCGGTGAAGGCGCGCTTTCGCCCTGGCACCTCGAAGGCAATTGCGATGTGGTCTTTCAGATAGGCACAGCGAAATACGGAGTTAGGGCGCCTGATGGCAAGCTAGATCCAGTCAAGCTCAAGGCGATCGCGGCTTTGCCACAGGTGAAGATGTTCGAACTCAAAATGAGCCAGGGCGCTAAGCCAGGGAAAGGCGGTATTCTTCCGGCAGCAAAAGTCACCGAGGAAATTTCAAAGATCCGCAGCATTCCAGCAGGGGTGCCGTCGATTTCTCCTAACAGGCATCCAGAGATCAATAACGTGGGGGAACTGCTCGACTACCTTTCGATTATCCGCGAAACGACTGGTAAACCAACGGGCTTTAAGACCGTCGTTGGGGCATACGGTTGGCTGGAGAACATGTGTCAGGAAATCCATCGGCGGGGCGAGCCTTGCGGGCCGGATTTCATCACCATCGACGGGGGTGATGGCGGTACGGGTGCCGCACCGATGGCGCTCATGGATCACGTTGGACTGCCGTTGCGCGAAGCTTTGCCGATGGTAGTGGATATTCTATCCCGCTACGGCCTCAGGCAGCGCATCCGAGTGATTGCATCGGGAAAGCTTATTACGCCTGCTGATGTGGCTTGGGCCTATTGCACCGGAGCCGATGTGGTTGTCTCGGCGCGCGGATTTATGTTCTCGCTCGGATGCATTCAGGCGATGAAGTGCAACAGGAATACATGTCCGACGGGTATCACGACGCACGACAAACGGCTCCAACGAGGACTCGATCCAGAAGACAAGGCTGTGCGCGTGAAGAATTTCGTTGATGGGATTCGTAAAGGCGTTGGAATGATTGCACACTCTTGCGGAGTGCCGCATCCGCGCGCGTTGAAGCGCTTCCATTGCCGTATTGTCCAAGAAAACGGTCGCTCGGTTCCGATGGATGAACTCTACCCGCCCGTCGAGCCACTGGAAGCGTATCGCGTGAATGTAAACTCTTGAGCGCAAACCTACTTCTAACGGTGCTCTTCGACAGCGGCGTCGATGAGGGCCTTGTTGAAGAGGTTGAGGGCCTTTAAGCGGTCGGCGTGGCCGATGATGAGGGTCGGATCGTTGGAAGAGACTACGGCGATGCGCGGAGTCCCATGCCGGTCGAATTCGCGCAGCGCGCGTTCCAGGTTATCGGTTGCCATCAGCCATGGGGCTTCATTGTCTTCGAGATGGACAGGGGCGGCATCAGGATCGACCGGCGTCATAAAGGCGTCAACGTGCAAGCGCCGTTGGATGGATTTGTGTGGGCCTTCCTGCAGGAACAAACCGCGCCTGCCGAGTTGCCAATAGAAAAGTGAATGTCCAAGGAATGCCTGCGTCACACCCACTGCGATTGAAACGGTGAGTAGCAGCGCGATGGTCATCGTGTAGCCGCCGGTCAATTCGAAAACGATCAGCGTCGTTGATAACGGTGCGCCGAGTACGCTGGCGGCGACCGCGCCCATTCCCAGAATCGCATAAAGGCCCTGGCTCGATCCGATTTCTGGAAAAACGGATGTTGCAATAAGGCCGAATGCGGAGCCGGTCATTGCACCAAGATAGAGCGAAGGTGAAAATATGCCGCCGGCAAATCGGCAGGCCAGTGAAATCGCCGTTGCTGCAGTCTTGGCAACAATGAGCGCCAACAACAGTATCAACGGCAACTCGCGTTGAAGTGCTTCGTTGGTGGCTTCGTAGCCGACTCCCAGAACCTGCGGAAAAAACACCGCGATGGCGCCAACCATCAAGCCGCCGATGCCGGTGCGAATCCATAATGGCATCTCGAAGCGCCAAGAAATTCGATCGGTCGCCATTAGGGCGACTTCGAAAATGATCGCGACGGCAGCGCACGTCAGGCCCAACAATGCAAAGGCGGGAAACTCCCAATAGGATGTGATGGAATAGTTGGGGATCAGGAATGCTGTCGCGTTGTCGAAGTGGATGCGGGAAATAATGGCGGCGGCGACGCTTGCGATGACGGTCGGCACAAGTGCGCGAAATGCGTAGTGTGTGAGGATAACCTCGTGTGCAAACAGCACACCGGCAATCGGAGCATTGAAGGAAGCTGAAACTGCGGCTGCAACACCGCAGGCCAGCAACGTGCGGCGGGCACCCTGGGAGAGCTTGAAGAAGTCCTCGATCATTGCCGCGAATGTTGCGCCCAGATGCACAATAGGTCCTTCGCGTCCGACGCTTGCTCCTGACCCGATGGAGATCGCCGACAAAAGCGCACTGAAGAAGCCAACTTTTGGATCGATGTGCGAATTATGAATTGCACGGGCTTCTATGACATCGGCAACTCCATGTGCGCGGCGCCCCGGCATAAAGTGTTGCAAAAGGTACCCGACGATCATGCCACCGATGGCGGGGGCGACCAATACAACCCAAAAGGGTGTACCGGCGGCGGCGGTTGCTACATTCTCGCTGCTTGTTCCAAGCCAGGGCAATTGCACGAGGCCGATCAACCAGCGAAACCCAATGGCTGCATAGGCGACAAGGATGCTGATGACCAATGCCAGCAGCCACACGAGCATCTGCCGATCAGAGAAAAAATCGCGCAAGTTGACGCCAAAACGAGCTTCGAGAAGTTGCTTGGCCCGAGAAAAAAGTGCGGAGAAGTGTGCTGTGAGCGGGGGAGCGGTCGGCGCGGAGGCGGGCTGCTCGCTGGTGTCGCTTTTCCCTGAGGGAAGATCCTCCTGAGGGGCCGTTTCTTCTTCCTGTTGCATGCCCCAGCCTGATTGATCCCAAACAGCTATCCTCCTTCGTTATCACTTTAATGTGCGGTGTATAGCGAGGAAGCGTGCAGAGCCTATCATAACTCCACGATGAGGATTACGCAGTGCAGCAAAAAGGCTGTCCCAATCCCGGCATTGTTATGCGATAAGTGGATTCAGCCCAGAATTCTCACAGGGATCCAGTATTCTCACAGGGATTCGGTATGGGCTTGAGGGAGATCTGCAGATGTCCCCGACGGGGCATGTGGCGGCAAATGGCGTTGCGGACACGGTTACTTGGCCGAGTGCGCACCTTTGCGCTGCCTTGCCCGGCCGCGATGAGGACTGGAGGCGGAATTGAACACATTCCTAATGTGGCTCGGCGGTCTATTGATTGCGGTGTTCGCATTGCTATTTGCCGGCCCCTATTTCGTCGATTGGAATAGTTATCGCGGAGTCTTTGAAGAGGAAGCAACGCGCGTGCTTGGCCGCCGAGTTCGTGTCGGCGGCAGTGTCAATGTGCGGCTCTTGCCTGCGCCCTATTTATTGTTCGAAGATCTGCGGCTCGCCGATACGACGGGTATTGCTGGTGCACCACTCTTCAAAATTGATAGTTTCAAGATGTGGTTGGCTGTGCCGCCACTACTTAATGGCGCCTTTGAGGCAAATAAGATCGAGCTTAAGCGTCCTGTGTTAGCGCTTGCTTCGGATGCGCAAGGTGTCGGTAATTGGCGCACGCTTCTGGACGCCAAGTCGCTGCCGTTCGTGCCGACTGGCGTCAAACTCGATTCGGTGCAGATCGAAGACGGGGCGATTTCCTACAGCATTGAGGGCGGTGGGGAGTTGACGCGGGTCGAGAAGATTAGCGGCGAATTGACGGCGCAAGCGCTGGATGGGCCGTACTCGTTCCGAGGCAAGGCTGCGATTGCAGGGAACGTCAGCGGCGTGCGCCTGCTCACCACGGAATCTGGGTCTGATGGTTCTTTCCGGATCAATGCCATAGTATCAGGCGGCAAGTCGGGAGACGATCATAAGTTCGATGGAATTGTGCGCGGACTGTGGGAAATACCAACGATAACCGGTCAGCTTATCTCAAAGTTGACGATGGCCGAGCCTACCTCTGAAGGCGGCACGCCGCTCGTCGCAGAATTGCGTACCGAGGTGGCTGCGAACGGGCAATCTCTGGATCTTGGCGGGCTGACCATCTCCTTCAACGATTACGCCCAGCCGCAAATTATTACAGGGAGCATGAAGGCGCTTTGGTCGCGGCGGCATGAGGTTGATCTTGCTCTTTCGTCACGGTGGCTTGACGTCGATTTGATGTCGGGTTCATTGATGGGTGCTGTCGCATCAGCCTCCCAGAGAAGCGGTGCAGGCACGGAAGCCGGGGGGGCGAGCAGCGTTACGGCAGCGCCGTTGCCGACCGCGCGCGCGCTGATCACGCAACTGCTTGATGTCTTTCCCAACAACACGGACGTAAAGGCTCGGCTCGACGTCGATCAGGTCAATCTCGGCGGCGATCGTGTGGCTGGCCTCGTTGTCGCAATGGAGCGGGCTGGCGGTCCGCTCGAATTGCAGACAATGCGGGCACTTCTCCCAGGCGGTGCCCGGCTCAATTTTTCGGGAAACGTTGATGTCGTTGGCGGTGCGCCGGTGTTCGATGGCGATCTGTTTATTGGCGGGGTCAGTGCGGAAAAGATCATTCGCTGGGCTGTTGGATCGGATGATGCCAAATCGCTGATCAGTGATGGCCCGTTTTCGGTCAGCGGACGCATGCAGCTTGGTTCGAACCGGGTCATGTTGAAGCCGGCCGTGGCGGAGTTTTCCGGAGTGCCAATCCGCGGAGGCATGATCTGGGATGATGAAAATAAATCCATCGATCTGGACGTCGAAGGCTACGAACTCGACACGCGCTGGTTTGGTCTCGGCAAGATTGAAATGCCTGCGCTGGCAGATGTGCTTTCGGCAAGCAAGGAGGGGGGGGCTGCGGATTCCGGCTCGGATAAGCAAGCAG
>JAJFHK010000404.1 GCA_021775655.1 Filomicrobium sp.
AACTCCATCGCGTCGCGAGATATGGCTTACGCCTCCATCGCGAAATTATTTGAAACTTACGATGCGATTCTCACCCCGGCAGCCCCTGGCCCGGCACCGCTTCTGAGCGAAGGCATTACTGGTTTACCGATCTTCAACGGGCTTTGGACCTATCTGGGAATGCCTGCTGTCAGTTCCCCTATGTTGGAAATCGACGGACTGCCGGTTGGTGTCCAACTCGTCGGCCGGCGCAAGGACGACGGACGGCTCTTGCGCACTTCTAGGTGGCTCGAAACCCATCGCAAGACAGTCTGAACCACCCGAAGACGCTTGTAACAAACCGAAAAAAAGCCACATAAAACAATGCTTTATGTGGCATCGTTTTGAGTGAACGCTAGATGAAGCAATGGCTCAAGATACGTTCAGCCAACATTTGCAAAAGTCTCCTTGTCCGAAGCGCTCCCCTCCCCCGAGCGCCAGACTTGGAGAGAGCAAATGTTTTCACGTACAGCAGTCGCAGCACTTATGATCGCAACCGTCCCGATGATGGGCATCACAACCGCGGAAGCGGCAAAGAAGAAGGGCGATGACGCGCGCATCTATCACAAGTACAACAAATCCAAGCGCGGCAATAAAACGGTCGTAAAATCGACCCACACGACGAAGAGCAATCGCTACGTGGTGACAACCACCAAGAGCACTGTCAAAACCAAGAACGGCGCCAAGACGAATACTGTGATCGTTCGACGCGACCGTAGCCCGAAGTTCGTCAAGAAGTTGAAGAAGCAGGCCACGAAGTATTACAACAAAACCGGCAAGTACCTGAAAGGATTCTACAACGGTAAGTCCTGGAAGTACGGAAAGAAGGCACCAAAGCGCTATTCCTTCAAGTGTGTTGCAGCTGCCAAGATGCGCAACGGTAATGGCAAACGCATCTGGGGTGTCGGTGGCGAGAAGCGTGGACCAGGTGCATGTGATCGCGCCATGAACGAATGCCGCAGCGAGCTCCGCGTTCGTAAGAAGTCTGGCCGCAACCCACACGCCAAGTGCGTAGTTGTAAAACGCGGATAATCCGGCAGTCTTTGTAAAAAAAATCATGTCGATAGTGATCGGGCGGCTCCCATGGAGCCGCCCATTTTGTTCTTCAAAGTCCCAGATCCACCGTCCTTGAAACAGCCGCACAAGATGAATGTCACCTGAAGAGATGGCTCAACACCGGTTCAGCAAGCGTTTGCAACCATGTTTCCATGAAGCCTCGTCACACCGGCGACGCTACAAAGGGAGAAGCACAAAATGATTGCACGACTGGCACTCGCCGCCATACTGGTTGCCTCCGTTCCGATTATTGCCGTGACGCAGGCTGAAGCCGCTCCTCGTGACGGTAAGAGATCCGAACGCTCCTGGAAGAATTCGAGCAACTATGACCAGGGCAAGCGCCGAAAGGCCCACAAATCTGCCAAACGCAAATCTAAATCGACAAGCCGCAAATACAGCCGTTACGAAGAAAAGCACCTTCGTCATAACCGCAAGAAGGCCACCCGTCATGGCAAACGCCGGTGGAGTCGTCGTTCGTGCCACGCCGCAGCCAAGAAGCGCCGTGGTTACGGCAAGCGCCTTTGGGGCATTGCTGGGAAGGCCTACGGCCGCAACGCATGCACGCGCGCTATGTACGAATGCCGCCGCGAATTGCGCCATCGCAAGTCGAAAGGCCGCAATCCGTACGCCAAGTGCGTAATTATCAGCCGCACCTAAATCGGCACAAAGAAAATCTGCAAGACAAGGAGCGGCGGCCCTATTAGAGCCGCCACTTCTCACGTTCAGTTCCTTGAGAAAACCTTGAAAAGCGCACAGGCCCTAAACCTGTGCCGCCACTTCAAGCAGCACGACTTGTCGGCACTGTGTGCCCGTCAGCCCGACCGCTTCAATCTTCACGGCACGATTGCGAAGGTCCTATAGGATAATCCTGAACCGATTGATGTCGAAATTGGCCATACAGACCTTGGCATAAACATTTGGGACACCAACCATCCACTATGGGAAGCCGCAAATCTGCAGCCGTCCTCGTGTTGACCGCCGTGGACAGCCACACTGGATTAAGGTGCACCTATGACATCACCGCCGGCGCTGCCAATGGAGCCCGAACCTGAAAACTGGGGCACCGAAAATGCTAGCTTAGCGGCACACCGCGGCAACGCTGATCTGCGTCATTAGCAGGTGATCGAACCTGCCACAGAAGACCCGGGAAATTGTCCGCTGTCGCGCCGAGAACCGCCGAACCGGCCGCACCGAAACCACCTGAAATCCAGCTCGTTCGAACATTGCAGCAAAACTGTCAGGCGTGAACCAGCGCAGATGGGTGCGGTCGAAAACACCGCGATCTTTTTGCGGAAAGCGACCCGACAAAAGTTCGCGCAGGACTTTCCAATGCGCGACATTTGGAGAACTGGCCAGCACCATGCCGCCCGGACGTACGAAACGGTGCAACCTCATCAACAGCGCTTCTGGATCGCGCAAATGCTCCAAAACCTCGGACATGATTAGTCCGTCGAATTCTGCAGGTTGAAAATCGAGAGTCATTTGCTCGACATCACCAACGAGCACCCGCGTCAACCGATCAGAAGCAATAGCCGCTGGTTCCTCCATCAATTCAACGCCGACATATCGCTCAGCACGCCCCTTCTGCAAGGCGAGGGCGCCCGTATCGCCACTTCCACAACCAATCTCGAGAATTGAAGCGGTAGGATCAAATGGCAACTCCGCAATCATGTCATCGCGCGCGCCAGCGAAATAGCGTTGATCCTTGCTCTGGTATGCCGATGCCAGGCTTTCGGCCGAACTCAGGATATTAATCGCCAATTGGTCACCCCATACGCAAATGAGTCAGGTTTGGAAATGTTTTAACTAAGCAGCGTGAACAGGCCCCTAACGGTTGAACTCGCCTCGTTGGAATTTTCAATAGCGAATTGGGGTTGCATTAACCGCGATTTCACCACTCCGAGCCTTATCTAAGTGCCTGCGCAAATTGGGAAAAGCGTCAGTATCGAGTAAAAAAAACATGTATCCGCGTACCATAAAGAACTGTCTCCAGACCCTCGCCGCCGCGCTTTTAGCTGCGGTAACGGTTTCTGCTTGCTCGCAAGGCCCGGATTTGCCACCGCCAAGTTTTGCGACCAACACCGGTCCTGGTCTTGAACATGCATACCGACTGCAGATTGGCGACAAGCTGAAACTCGTTGTATTCGGTGAAGACAATCTTTCCGGTGATGTAGAAATAAACGGACGCGGCCGAATACAAATCCCACTCGTGGGTGAAATTCCCGCTAAAGGGCGCACTCTTAAGGACTTGCAGCGAGCGATCGTCGCAAAGCTTTCCGATGGCTACATCAAATCTCCGCGCATCAGCCTGGATATCACGAACTACCGACCGATTTTCGTCCATGGCGAAGTAAAGTCCGGCGGCCAGTTCCAGTACAGCAATAATCTATCCTTCACAGACGCCATCGCGATGGCCGGCGGCTACACTTATCGGGCCCAGCAAAGCTACGTAATCCTTTCGCGTGCGGGAAGCGCTGCTGTTCGCATCAACATGCCAGCCGTGATCCCACTCCTTCCCGGCGACAATATCCGCGTCCCGGAACGCTTCTTTTGATGCAACCGCTATGGCTCCTAAGGGCCGGCGCTGCGGCGCTCACTGCAATCCTGCTTCTGCCCGGCCAAGTATATGCCCTCGATGACTCCAACCCTGCTGGTCTCATCACCGAAACAGTGGCTAGTCGCGATAGGCTAAAGGATTATGACGGCGCGAAACAATACGGCGCCCAGCGCGTCACAGACCGCATAGGGCGGCACTACCAGCCGATTGGCATTCGGGCCGGCAACTTTATCCTACGCCCCTCGGCCGAAGCAAAAGTCATATACGACGACAATATTTTCGCATCACCGACCAACGAAGTTGACGATATACGAACCGAAATATCACCATCCCTCGTGATAAAATCATTTCTGCCCCGCCATGTCCTGAACTTTGCATTCGACGGCCGTCTCGTCAGCTTCGCAGAGAATAGCGACCAGGATTTCACCGATGCTCGTGCAAGTTTCGACGGCGCTCTGCACATCGACCACGCCCACACATTCGCAATCAGCGCCATAACCGAACTGGCACACGAAAATCGAACAGAACTGAACGCTGCGCAGTTTGCTGCAGAGCCCGTGCCTATCCATCGCTCGAAAATCAGCGCCGGACTAACCCGTGACGTTGGCCGGCTCTTTGGCACGATTTCAGCCACTGCCGAACGCTTCGACTACTACGATGTCGACGCTATCGGCGGAGGCACGCTCGACCAGGATGGCCGCGACACCGATATCCTGTCCACTCAGCTGCGCGTTGGATACCGTTTTTCTCCAGGTTTCGAAGCGATCGGAAAACTGCGGCTACTGCGCCAGTTGAATGGCGAAGTAGGTCCGTCCAATACAGATGCAAATGGTTATGAGGCCCTTGCCGGAGTGGCATTTCAAACGAGCCCACTTCTCCGGTGGCGAATTCTCGGTGGCTACGGAATTCGCGATTACGACGAAATTTCGCGAGAAACTTCCGGCACTTCTTTATTCGAAGGGCACGTTGAATGGCTGCCAACCGAGAAAATGACCATTTACGGAAGCGTAAGCCGTGAAATAAACGATTTCTCCGGTAACGGCTTTGCCAGTTGGGTAGAAACTTCAGTAAAAGCCAGAGTTGAATATGAAATTTATAATAATCTCTTTCTAAAACTCGGCGCAAATCTTGCCCAGGCCGAATTTCAAGGGATCGATCGAAACGATGAAATCTATTCCGGCAAGATTGGCTTGGAATATTACATGAACAAAAACTGGTTGTTCACCTTTTCATACGAACATGAACAACGTCAATCCAGCGACGATCTCTACGACTTGACCAACAACAAGTTCATGATCGGTGCGAAATTACGGTTCTGATAGCCAAAGCCACACAGCAAGGGCGAACGCTAGTGAAGCCACCGCGACGCCCATCGGCGCACAGTTGGGCACTCGAAAACGAGCAGCGCATACCTGAGTGATAGCGAATTACATCCAATGAGTATCGAGGATCGCGAGGACGATGATGGCGAATCCGGGTTTAATCCCGATCGCATCATTTCAGCTATTAGCCGCCGCTGGCGGTTAGCTGCGGGCATCGCCTGCGCGACAACGCTCGCCGCGATCACTGTCACAGTTCTCCTGCCAAACCGGTACGAAGCAGCCGCCACGCTTCAGCTTGACCCACGAAAAAAGAATGTTTCCAACGTCGAAGGCGTCGTCTCCGATCTCAACGTCGACACGGCCGCGATCGAAAGCGAAGCCGAAGTAATTCGCTCCCGCAAGATCTTGCTCAAGGTCATCGACCGCTTAAATTTGCGCAACGACCCGGAATTCAACCAATCCAGCCTGTTTGAAAGCTTGTTTGGTTCGCTTGCTGTACCACCGACGAATGCAGCCGCTCGGAACGCTTCAAACGATCCTGCCTATCCCCGTCGCGACGAATTCGCCATGGCCTTCGCAAAGAACCTGAAGGTTTCCCGTGTCCGCAACACGCTGTTGCTTGAGATCAAGTTTTCCTCAGCCGACGCCGATAAAGCAGCACTCATCGCCAACACAATCGCCGATGTTTATATCGCCGAGCAACTCGCCGCGAAATCTGGCATATCTGAAACAGCAACCAGCCTGCTCGACGGCCGCCTCGAAGCGCTGCGCAAAAAAGTTTCAGAAGCAGAATCCCGCGTCGAAGCTTATAAATCCGAACAAAACATCTTCGCCAGCGAAGGCCAGATTCTCTCCGAAAAGGAACTAGCGCGTTGGATGGAACAGACGGTCGGCGCGCGTAACCGATCGGCCGAAATGCGCGCGCGCTACGAACGCGTCAAAGAGTTGCGAACTTCCGGAAGGCCCACCTCGGCCATTGCCGACGTCCTCGCCAGCCATACAGTTCGCTTGTTGAAGGATAAACTCGCTGACGCCAGCCGCCGCAAGGCGGAGCTTTCCACCCGCTACGGCAAGCGGCATCCCGAGATGATCAAAGTGCGCGCTGAACTGCGCGACGCCGAACAACAGCTTGATCGCGAGATTAATTCGCTGATCTCAAATCTTGAAAATGAATATGTCGAGGCAGCATCACGCGAACGCGAGCTGCTTGCCGGCCTGGAAGAAAAGAAGGGCGAAGAAGCCAAAAGACGCGCGGCCAACGTTCGTCTCAACGAACTAGAGCGCGAGGCTGAAACATCCCGCCAAGTTTATTCTGTTCTCCTTGCACGGTATAAAGAAAACGCAGCCACGCAGTCCCTGCAACTGCCCGATGCCCGTATCGTCGAACAGGCCGATACGCCGACATCTCCCGCGGCACCCAAACGTAAGCAAATCATTGCACTGGCTGCGGCAGGAGGGCTGGCCCTCGGTCTTGCACTCATCCTTGCACTTGAATTTGCTGCACCCGGAATCGGGCGGCCAGAAGAGGCCGAGGGCTTACTCGCGCTTGAACATATTTCTTCTCTCCCCCGCCTTGAAAACGCCACCGATGAATCCGGGGATCCCCTGCGTGCAACCCGATTGATGATAGCTGCTCCGACGAGTGGCTTCGCCGAAGCTATCCGCGCACTGCGCCGCGAGATCGACGTAAGGCAGCTCGATCCTGGCCCACGCATCATCCTCATTGCAGCAAGCCTGCCCGGGGAAGGCGCCAGTGTCGTCGCCTCTAACCTTGCCCACTATTATGCCCAAACCGGCGATCGCGTCGTGCTTGTTGACGCCGACTTACGCCGGGCGAACCTGACCCGCCAGCTTGCTCCACAACGCTCCGCAGGCCTCGCCGAAGTCCTCAACGGCGTCATGCCACCTGAACATGCAGTCCTTCGCGACCAACTTACAAACCTTCATTTTCTACCCGCCACCGGTGGCGGTCTCGTCCCAACCAGGCAGGCCGAATTACTCGCAACAGCCGCCATGCCGAAGGCGCTTGGCCGTCTAAAGAGCCAGTTCGACACGATCGTCATTGACGCACCACCTCTGTTGCCAGTGATCGATACGCGCATCATTGCCGATTACGCCGACCAGATCGTCTTCGTAATGGCTTGGCGTCGCACGCCCAAACAGCTCGCCCGAAAAGCCATGAAGCTATTGAGCGTCAATGAGGACCGCATCACCGGGGTTGTGGTCAACCAAGTCGACACGGACGTACTAGCCAACGACAGCGGCATCGAACTTGTGAGTGGTTCCCGCCAGCCCGAATCTGTTCTTGCGGCCTGACAGTCCCCGCAACGGGCTTCCTGTAGATCCATGACCGGCTGCGCAGCTCCGAACTTCCGACCCCGAAGTTGATCCAGACCTGCACGAGCTAAATAAACATTTAATCAATTATTTCAGTGACTTTCAGTCAATCTTTAGGGATTTCGGTTGAAATCACGACAACTGTAAGCAGAGCTGATTTAGCCACGCGCGTAAGGTATCAAATGTCGATAAGCACCGCCCTGACGAATGAACAGAACCTGGCACCCGGTGCCACTCCTGTAAACCATCGAGCCACTCGCCAATCTTGGTCTCGCCGCGTCGCAGTTGACGCCGTCGCCATTCTCGACGCGACCGCAATCATCATTGGCGCATTCCTTCCAGTCACCATCTATGCCAAGTTTGGCGGTCTCGATCCAAACTGGATGTTGACGCTGCAGTCGAGCATCGCTGCCGCCGTTGTGGCCTTCTTCCTTCTGCGAAGCTGGGGCATGTACGATGAGCGCACTTTGAGCGAGCTGCCCGAACACCCCGGTCGCCTGCTCGCTGCTCTGTTTATCGCACTCTTCGCCGTCATCGGCCTCGGTCTCCCGTTTGCCATAAAGGACGCTCACCTATGGGTGTGGTATGCAGCATGGGCTTCGGCAAGCTACACAATGTTGCTGGCCATTCGCGGTATCTCGCGAGTTGTCCTGAAAAGGCTCACGGCAGCGGGGTACTTCGATCAGCGCATTGCAGTCTACGGCGCTGGCCAGATCGCACGCCGGGTCCACGATTACCTGACCAGCGGACAACACGGTATTCATTTCTCAGGCGTCTATGACGACCGCATTGGCGAAGACCGTATCAATCCCGAAGGCCTCGTCGTCGCCGGCCGCTTAGATGACCTCATCAAAGCCAGCAGCAACGAACAAATCGACCAGATCATCATCGCACTGCCGCAGGTTGCCGAAGGCCGCATGGCTGCGATCGCCGCCAAAATGGAGCGTCTGCCGGTTAGCGTTCACATCGTCACCCACATCGCTTCCGACCTCATCGAGCACTCAAGCGCTCATAAGGTGTCGAATCTCGGACCCGTCGGCATGCTCGACGTAAAGCAGAAGGCATTGTCTGACTGGGCCCCGATCGTAAAGCGGGTCGAAGACATCGTGCTCGGTTCGCTATTCCTACTGAGTGCGGCAGCTCTATTTCCACTGATCGCCCTTGCCATAAGGGCGGAAACGAAAGGCCCCGTGATCTTCCGTCAGCGCCGGCGTGGTGTGAATAAGCAGGAGTTCGAAGTTTACAAGTTCCGCACCATGACGGTCATGGAAGACGGCAACGACGTGCAACAAGCCACCGAGAACGACCCGCGCGTCACCCGCGTCGGAGCCTTTCTGCGGCGCTTCAGCCTCGATGAACTGCCCCAGCTAATCAATGTGCTGAAAGGCGACATGAGCCTCGTCGGCCCTCGCCCGCATGCCATCAACCATGACGATGAATTCGACAGCAAGCTGGAGCGCTACGCCAATCGTCACCAAGTCAAGCCAGGCATAACCGGGCTCGCCCAGATCCGCGGCTTGCGCGGCCCAACCGACACTGCCGAAAAACTAGAAGAGCGCC
>JAJFHK010000405.1 GCA_021775655.1 Filomicrobium sp.
CCAGGCCGGCGTTTCGCGCGGAAAACTCAATGCGTATCTGCGCGACACCGGTCTTTTCTTTCCGGTCGATCCAGGCACCGAAGAAGCGACCATTGGCGGCATGACTTCGACCCGTGCATCCGGCACGACCGCCGTCCGCTACGGCACGATGCGTGACAACGTCGTCTCCGTGAAGGCAGTGATGGCTGATGGTGCCGTTGTCGATAGCGCCAGCCGGGCCCGAAAAACGTCGGCGGGATACGACTTGACCCGGTTGCTTGTAGGTTCGGAAGGAACTCTCGGCATCATCACCGAAGTCACCTTGCGTCTGCGTGGCATCCCCGAAAAAGTGATCTCCTCTGTTGCCGCCTTCCCAACCCTGGAAGCCGCGTGCAACACCACAATGGCCGCGATGGCACTCGGGCTTGGCGTTGCCCGCATCGAGCTACTCGATCCGGTCGTGCTGCGTGCAGTTAACGCACATTCGAAACTTACTCTGGAAGAGGTGCCTACCCTCTTCATTGAATTCCACGGTTCGAACGCCGCCGTCGTGGAAGAGTCCGCCACATTCGCCGAACTAGCACAGGCCGAAGGCGTGCTGTCGGTAAACAGTGCGGCAGATGAAGCCGAGCGGCGAAAACTTTGGAAAGGTCGTCACGACGCCCTTTGGGCGGTCCGTGAAGCTTGGCCAGGCCGCCGCCCGGTGGTGACTGACGTTTGCGTGCCGGTATCAAGGCTTGCAGAATGCGTTGCAGAAACCCAAAACGACATCCAGGAATGCGGCTTGGTTGCGCCGATCGTGGGCCACGTCGGCGACGGTAATTTTCACGCTATCGTCATGCATGACTCCGACGATAGCGCCGAGCGCGCGACGATTGAGGCGTTTTCTGCCCGACTTGTCGAACGCGCAATCGCAATGGATGGAACCTGCACTGGCGAACACGGTATTGGCCAGGGAAAAATGTCCTATTTGCGCTCTGAGCTGGGAGCTGGCGTCGATGTCATGGCCAGCATAAAGAAGGCCCTCGATCCACTTGGAATCCTCAATCCAGGAAAGATCGTTTACCTGGAATAAACCCTCTCAGTCGCATCGTGATATTTGTGTCTTGGATTGAACCTGAGCCCAATAATTTATTTACATTCGACTCACATTCATTGGGCTGGGCGAACTCAGCATTAACGACATTCATGCCAGAAATTGGATGTATGCGCCGATCGGCAGCATTGGGTAAGTAATTAGAGTTGCGTTAAGAAATGGCGGTGACGATCAAACGGGAGCGGCCTGACCAGCGCCGCCACCATCGTCTGTCCGCGCCTCTGTTCGTGGAGGTGCGCGGTCATCGCGTGCGCGCAGCCGATTGGTCGCTCGGCGGCCTCCGCGTCGAAGATTTCCCAGGCGATCTGCCAACCGTCGGCACGCAGGTCGACTTGGCGATGACGCTCCCCTTCCAGGGTTTCGATGTCGCATTCAAAGCGACCGCCGAAGTTGCCCGCGTTCACCCCGCACGCGGCATGTTTGCTGTCCGGTTCATCGAGCTTGGCGAGCGCGAACGTGAGCTGATGGCACACTTTATCGAGGAACTGGTTCGCGGCCACATGGGCGACGCGGCCGACACGATTCAACGCATCGATGTGCCTGTAACGCCAGCCTCCTTGAAGCCCGACGAGCCATCCACACAGGCAACAGAATCACCCATTGCCGAGCTAGAGAAGCTTCCAATAAACCGCTGGCCGATCAAGACCGTTGCCATGAGCGCGTTCTATATCATGCTCGGCTTCGTCATCTTCTCCTATGCGGGCATCCTCACCTACTCGAACTTCTTCCGAATGGAAGTGCCAACAGCTGTCATCACAGCACCGGTGGAAACCGTCGAAGCGCAAGCTGACGGCCGTGTTGAGTTCGCAGGTCTCAAGCCTGGCGATCCCGTCAGGTCGGGAGACGTTCTGCTTAATCTCATTGACGGCAAGCTGGAGCGCGAGATTGAGCTTGCTGACATCGCGGTCAAGGAGCGCAAGGCCAAGCTCATTTACCTAAAGCATCGCCACGCGGATGAACTGGAACGCGTTAAGGGGTTTGCTGCAATCGAAATGAAGAATGTCGAGCAGACACGTCTTTCACTCGAGGCCGCCGATGCCAGCCTCAAGGCCGCTCGCGACCAGTTTGCCCGCTTGAAGACGCTCTACAACAAGGGTTTTGCCACACAGTTCCGCCTCGATGAGGCGCGCGAGAAGATGATAACGCTCGACAAGCAGCTGGCCAGCCGGCGCATCGAGCTGGCAACCCGCGTCGGATTGGCCGAGGACGACCTCGGCAAGCGCCTTTATACCGGCGATGACCTGATCGGAAAATCGGCGGAACTTGAAGCTGAAGTCCGCCTTGCTGAACATGAAATCGCGCTCACCCAGCAGCGCTATATCGCCACCTTGAAATTGCGCGAAAGTCTCGCTGTCAGGTCCCCATTTGATGGAACCATCCTCAAGCTGCCTCGCTTCGATAATGCTTCCGTTCGTCGTGGTGATGTCATCGCTATTGTTGAGCAGCGCCGCAGACGGCAAGTCACCGCCTTTCTCACTCAGGACGAAGTCTCAAAGGTCGGACTTGGCGACGAAGCGCTTTTATATCTTCCGGCCCTCGGCGAAACTCTGACCGGCCGCGTAACTTCCATCGACCGCACCAGCGGCTTCATTCGCGAACAAGAGCAGCGCAAGAATCCTGGTTATGCTTGGCGTGGCCCAACCGACCGCTCGGCCCAGGTGTCGATCAGCTTCAATGATCGTGCCGTCCTGCGTGATTACGAACGCTACCGCTCAGGTCTGCCCGTCACCGTAATTTTCGAACAGCGCACGCAAAGCTCGATCTTCTCTGACCTGGCGACGAAGCTGTCAATCTCGATGTGAGGGCACCTCCATGACGGTACCCACGACCGCATTCCACCGGCCCGCCGACAGGCCGTGGTCGGAAAAGTGGCCGCAGGCGGTCCGCTTCCAGATCCTCGCCTACTTCACCGTTTGCTTCATCGCAATCCTTACACTGCCGAATTCGATCTTTAACAGCGAGGTCCGCGGCTTCGTTTATGTCATCGGTATTCTCGGCATTTGGCGGTATCTATGGTGGGGCAACCATTGGCTGCGTGCGGGTATTTTTGCAAACATCACCTATCCCCGAATGCGCGACCGCGCCGCTGCAGTCTGGCGGTCTGGCTGGCGTCCGCGCCACATCCATATCCAGATGACGACCTTCCGCGAGCATCGCGGCATTTCCGAAGCAGTGATCCGCGGACTGGTTCGCGACATCCGGGAATGCGGCGTGCCGGCCACCATCTGGCTCGGATCCAGCGAAGCAGAGGACGAGCGCCAGATCGCTGAGCATTTGCAGCTTGTCGGTAGCGACTGCGACATAAACCTTCGCATTATCCGCCAAAACCAGCCCGGGAAGCGTGTCGCCATTGCGCTGATTCTGCGGGCAATGTCGCGGGCGGGATTGTCCGACGACGACCTCATTATCTTCATGGACGGCGACTTTGTCATTCATCCGGGCATGATGCGGCGCTGCTTCCCACTATTTGCTCTGGACAAGCAACTGCACGCGCTGACGACCGACGAATACGTCGAGGTGATAGGGCCGCGCTGGATGCAGACGTGGCTCGACATGCGCTTTTCACAGCGCCGGATGGCCATGCAGAGCCACGCATTGTCGAACCGGGTTTTGACGTTGACGGGCCGGTTTTCCGTCTTTCGCGCCAAACATGTCATGACCAATGAATTCATTCGGCTGCAGGAGGCCGACTTCATTAATCACTGGCTTTGGGGAAAATTCCGCTTTTTATCCGGGGACGATAAGTCGACTTGGTACTGCCTCCTACGCCACGGCGTGAAGATGACTTATGTGCCGGATGCCTCCGGTACGACAATCGAAGTGGTCGAAGGGTCTGGATATCAGCGCATGGTGGAAAACCTGCGCCGCTGGTCGGGCAACATGCTGCGTAACGGCCAGCGTGCCATTGCCCTTGGCCCTCACAGGATGCCGTTTTTCATCTGGTGGTGCCTGGTCGATCAGCGTATCGCCATGTGGACCATGCTATTTTCACCTCTGCTTGCAATCGCTGGCACGATTAAGGTCGGGCTGGCATTCCTGACCTCCTACATCATATTCATCGCAGTGACGCGAATGCTGTTGTCGTTGGTATTGTTCGCCTACGCGCCAAAAGTTGACTTAGGCTACATCTGGACACTGTACGCCAACCAGTTGCTCAACGCAGTTGTCAAGGTCTACATGATCTGGCGTTTGGCCAAGCAAAAGTGGGCCAACCGTGGCAATCAGAAACAGGGTATGGAGGAACTCGGCTGGGTCGCGGTTGCCCGCGAAGGGATGGCGGTTTACCTGACCTATCTGTCTTTTGCCGGCCTATTCCTTATTGTGATGATTTACACAAAGTTACTCGAAATGCCCAGCTGGGCATTCTTCGCATCTATTTTTTTTCGGTAGTCCCATAAAATTGTAAGGACGTGCTTCAGGCTCGTCCAACCAATCTTTGACACACTGATTTCCACGCAGGGGTGCCTCGAACGAATCCCGGAGAACTGACCATTTTTCAAAGAAGATGGCCAGAACCGGCGCGTGAGGTGTGGGTGAATGCCCTGCACAAGTAAAGATCGCGGGAGTCAAAAGAAAAAAATGACTAAAAGTACGAATGCGTTACCCGTGATGGACAGTTCAATGGAGCGGGGAACTGCTTCGAATGACATTGTCCCTGCTCGCCGCCCCGCACCAGATCGGAATGTTGAAAAACCGGCAATCAGCGTTGTTGGGCTTGGCTACGTCGGCGCCGTTTCGATGGCCTGCCTGTCGCATCTTGGCTTCCGCATGGTCGGCGTCGACATCGCCGCCAATAAGGTCGACCTGATCAACTCCGGCCGCTCACCGATCGTCGAAAACCGACTTGAAGACCTTCTTGGGGAAGGCGTCGAAGGCGGCCTGATTGCCGCGACCGATAACCTCGTTACCGCGGTCCTCCAGACTGATGTGACAATGATTTCCGTTGGAACGCCGACCGCCAACGACGGAAGTTGCGATCTCACCTTTGTACGCAAGGCATCGCAAGAAATCGGTCAGGCCATCGCTATGAAGAGCTCCTACCACGCAGTGGTACTGCGATGCTCGGTGCCGCCTGGAACGACGCTTGACGTAGTCGCTCCTGAAATCGAGAAGGCCTCAGGAAAGAAGCTGGGCCCGGATTTCGGAGTTTGCTTCAACCCGGAATTCCTCCGCGAAGGTGTGGCTGTCGCCGACTTCTTTGCGCCGCCCAAGACCGTTGTCGGAGCCAGTGACGATCGGGCGGCTTCAACAGTCTCGGGGATCTATGAAGCCGTTGATAAACGGGTGATTTTCACGTCTATCGCGGCCGCCGAGATGGTCAAGTACGTCGACAACGTTTGGCACGCAACCAAGGTTGCGTTTGGTAACGAAGTCGGTCGCATCTGCAAGGCACTCGATATCGACAGCCACGACGTTATGGATATCTTCGTCCAAGACAAAAAGCTTAATCTGTCGCCCTACTACCTGAAGCCTGGATTCGCATTTGGCGGCTCCTGACTGCCCAAGGAAGTCCGCGCAGTCGGTCACCTGGCCGAAGAACTCGACGTTAAAGTTCCGCTGATCGACAGCCTCATGGCATCCAATCGCAGCCACGTGGCTCAAGCCATGAAGTTGCTCGAACCGCATTACGGCAAACGTTTTGGATTCCTTGGCCTGACTTTCAAACCGGGCACCGACGACCTTCGCGAAAGCCCGACACTTGACCTAATGGCTGAGCTTCTAGAGCGCGGTGAAGTGGTTCTGGCTTTCGATCCGAATCTGGCGTTCGGACCCATGCTGGAAAGCCAGATTAGCTACGTCCGCCGCGCAGTCCCGCGTCAGGCCCGGTTGATGGATGAGCTTGAAACGCTTTCTGTGGCCGATGCGGATGCACTCGTTGCACGAAGCGACGTTATAGTTGTCAGTCACGCGACAGAGGCATTCAGAGCTGCTCTTGTCCGCATATCACCATCGACTCATGTCGTGGATCTGGCGCGCCTTAACCGGGACATGGCATCGGCCGCGAACTACCACGGAATTGCCTGGTAGAACTCCGCCGGAGTACGCAAGTAACAAAGCGCAGGCCAAATATTTTGCGCTTTTATTTATTTCAAATTTTATGGTTTGTGAATATTGAAATTAACCAAATTAAATTTAATTAAAATTGCGAATAAATTGTCAATGTCGTCAAACGATTTATTTCAATATCGTCTATATATTCGTCAATGATAGAAACGGGTTCTGCGCAATTCGCGCGGCCTCGTTGTCGCAAATAATGGCTCGAAAAGAGCTGAGTGGCGTCAGGCAGAGAGAGTTTGAAAATGGTAGACATCACAAATGTGTTTGGCAACGGGTCGACGAACCTCTTGAAGGGCACCGACCTCGACGATGAAATTTTCGCCGAAGGCGGCAATGACGAAGTTGACGGCGGTCTCGGCGACGATCGCATCCATGGCGGCGGCGGAGACGACGTGCTGAGCGGCAATGGCGGTGACGACACAATCTTCGGCGCCTCGACGATGGGCGGCGTTGTTGACATGGACAAGTTCCGTATCGCCGAAGACGTTCGCGGTGAAGTGACCTTCCTCGGCGAGAGCGCCGGATACAATAACGCCCTCGGCATGTACAAGATTGCCGATGACGGCACCATCTACGATGTCCAAATCGTGTTTGCAAATGCCTCCTTGAAAGGTTCTGGCGGCAGCCTTGTAGCAGGCGAGAGCTCTGTCGGAGTATCGCTCAATGCGGGCGACCAGGTTGGCTTCTTCATCGTCCCGAACGGTTACAGCCAGCGCGGCATGGCAGAGCTTCTGTCGGATACCGACGGTGGCTTCCGATTCGTCGATCTTGAAGGCGAGCCGGGGAACGTCAACGGCGGCGCTGAACTCAAGCTTGTTCATGAAAGCGAAGACGGCGTCGAGACGGTCGTTCGCTCGCAGTATGGCGACTCCATTTATCACTCCTACGGCGGTGCCGAAAGCGGGCTTAATGGGGATGGCTTTAATCACGTCACGGCTGAAGTTGATACCGCCAGCGGATCAGTCAAGATTGGCTTCGAGGATCTGAAGGGCGGCGGAGATAAAGACTTCGACGACAGCGTGTTCACGTTCAACATCGGCAAGACCAACGCAGCGTTGCTGCCAAAGGAATCCGTCAGCGGTACAACTTCGTCCGACAACGACGTCATTGACGGCGGCATTGGCAATGACACGCTGTTCGGCATGGGCGGCGACGATCAGATTCGCGGCGGCGAAGGTAATGATCGTGTTTGGGGCAATTCGGGCGACGACTTGCTCCTCGGCGACGAAGGCAGTGACGATCTGCGTGGCGGTTCTGGCAACGACAGGATTAGCGGGGGTGAGGGCAACGACAGGATCATCGGCAATTCCGGTGACGACAAGCTCGCTGGCGACGCGGGCAATGATGTAATCTCCGGCAATTCCGGCAACGATGTCATTTCCGATGGCGACGGCGACGACCACGTCAGTGGCGGTTCAGGTGATGACGTATTCTTCGCTGGTGCAGGCAACGACGTATTCCGTGGCGACTCCGGATTCGACACGATCGATTATTCCGGATCGCGCCTCGGGCTCACAGTCGACATGTCCAAGCACGCTGTTTCTGGCGTTGGCAAGGACGAAATCTGGAGCATCGAGCGCTTGGTCGGCTCCAACTTCGACGACGAGATCAAGGGCGACAAGCGAGATAATGTCATTGAGGGTGGTGCTGGTGATGATGTCATCCGCAGCCTCGGCGGCGCGGATGAAATGTCAGGTGGATCAGGCAACGACACCTTCGTGTGGGCGGCAAAGGATGTCGTCAGCGAATCGACCGGCGAGCATCTCGGCGTTGATACGATCACCGATTTCCAGAAAGGCGACCGCCTTGACTTCTCCAGAATACTCAAGGGTCAGGAATTCGAGCAGATCGGTGACGTGGTCGAAGTTCGTGACGGCGAAAACGGTGCCACCGTGGCCGTCAGGATCGGTGACGCATTCGTCGACGTCGTGACCATCGAGGGCGCCAGCGCGGCCGAAGTTCAGGACAGCTTCGACCTGCTCGCCTGATCCGAACAACGTAGCCAGACTGTTTTGAGGCCGCCGGGCATTCGTCCGGCGGCCATTTCTTATATGCGTCTCGTGAGTCGTTGCTGCGTGGGTCGAAATGCAATTAAAAAACAAGATTTATAAATGCCTTATCGGATCGGTTCAATTTTTAATTCATTTCATTTTGATTTTAGTGTTCGCTTGAAGCTCATCTTTAAGGTCTATTGCTAGGATCATAATCAAGGCGCCGGGAATTTCGACGAAATATCGAGATAATGAGAAAGCGGCAGAATATCCGCGAAAAGGTTGGGTAGGGCAATGGCTACGATAAATGGCACCGATGTCGCCGATATACTGTACGGCGGAATTGATTCAGACACGGCTTACGGGAGAGCCGGCAACGACGAAATTTTCGGCGGCGACTTGGACGACCTGATCTACGGTGGTCTCGGTGACGATGAATTGTGGGGCGAACTGGGCAACGACATACTCTTCGGAAATGATGGGAATGACTTGATTTTCGGTGGCGATGGCGCCGACTTGCAGTCAGGCGGGCGAGGTGATGATGTCCTGAACGGTGGCGAAGGCGACGATTTTCTTGCTGGTGGCGAAGGTAACGACCGGATCTACGCGGGTGGAGGCAGCGACGGCGCTACTGGTGGCAAGGGCGACGATCTCATGCGCGGAGATGCCGGCAACGACTCAATGCACGGCAACAGCGGAGCCGATGACCTGCGCGGGCGCGAAGGTGATGACATCCTCTGGGGGAATTCAGGCAACGACACCATCAACGGCGACGAAGGTAACGACGTCATCCGTGGCGGTTCTGGCGATGATCGCGTCTATGGCAGCGTCGGCAACGATACGATCGATGGCGGTTCTGGTTACGATACACTGGATTATTCGCAGTACTTCGGAACAACCGACATCAACTTGCACACAGGCATCGTCCAGCGCGGCTTTGAGCAGGACAGCGTCAAGAGCTTCGAGAACATCCTCGGTTCGAACTTCGAAGACACGTTTACAGGCACCAACAAAGCAGAAGTGTTTAATGGCAGAGCTGGTGACGACTTCATCCGCAGCCGCGGCGGCGCTGACACTCTTACCGGCAGCCTTGGCACCGATACCTTCCAGTACTTGAAGAAAGACGTAACCGATAACGAAGGCAACCACCTGGGTGTCGACACCATCACGGATTTTCGCCCTGGAGATATCCTGGACTTGCATGATTTTATCAAAGGTGAGCCAGAAACACTCGCCAACCATGTGCAGTTAACGACTGGAAACAACGGCACCACGGTCTCCGTCCACAACGGTGAAGAATTTGTCGACGTCGCGGTGTTGCAGGGCCTCTACCGGACGGATGCCGACCAAATGGCGGCGGACGGAATGATCATCTACTGACGGGCGTAGTCGAACGACCAACAAATAAACCAACCGCCTGTGTAGGGCTGGAGGGCGTCACAGCCCTCCGGCCTTTAGCATTCTTAACGTTTGATTAACCAACCGAACTTTAGCTGTTCCTTCGATCGCCACGAGAATTGCGATGTATCGTTGCGCCTGCTGGCATAGGAAAACATATTTTAAATTGTGCGCAATTTCCAAACTGGAACGCAATGTTCCATTGCTAGTGTTTGCATCAATCGAAATATGTATTGGAGTTGGTTCGAAATGAACAAGATCGATGGCACAGCAGGGGACGACCGCATTGTCGGTACGGCTGGCGCTGACGATATTAATGGCGGGGACGGCAGGGACCGCCTCAACGGTGGCGATGGCGATGACATCGTCTCGGGCGGCGCTGACAACGATTACGTATACGGAGACGGCGGCAACGACACGCTTTATGGCGGTGACGGCAACGACGCGCTCGTCGGACATTCCGGTGAAGACCTTATATACGGCGAAGACGGCAACGACGGCATCTTTGGCGGAGGCGACAACGACACGATCTATGGTGGAGCCGGAAACGACACCATCTACGGCGACGGCGCTGATGATTATATCGACGGGGGAGCAGACAGCGACCGGCTGTTTGGCGGATCAGGTAACGATACGCTGGTCTATACCGCCGGCGAAGGCGTTGATGAAATATCGGGGAACACTGGCGTCGATACGGTACGCATCGTTATGACGTCGGGTGATCTTGACGCTGCACGCGGCGATCTCGCCGATTTCGCGGACTGGCTTGACAATCAACTTGCCAGCGCCGGTGGCGAGGCTGCTCATGCCGGACAGAACACCGGGGATACTTATTCGTTCGCCAATCTGGGACTGACGGTTTCTTCAGTCGAACGGGTTGAGCTTGTTGTCGACGGCGAAACCGTTGACATGCAGGATGTTCTCAATCAGGCACCCGTCGCGCCTGAATCACAGAATGTATCCGTCACCGAGGATCTGAGCGTCTTTGGAACGGTCGGTGCATCAGATCCCGACGGCGATGTGTTGACCTGCACAATGTCCGAAGGACCAGCCAACGGTGCGGTCCAGCTCAATGAAGCAACCGGCGACTTCACCTACACGCCTAATGGCGACTTTGCGGGTACCGACAGCTTCTCGATCATGATCGAAGACGGTCGCGGTGGCGCGGTCGAACAACTTGTAACCGTGGACGTTGACGCGGCCGCCGATATACCGACCCTCGTTGCATCCGTCAGTGAAATCACAGGCAGCAACATCGTTGGAACCTCAGGATCCGATCAGATCTCCGGGACGAATGGCGATGACACAATCGAAGGTGGCGACGGAAACGATACGATCTACGGCGACGGCGGCACAGGCGCCACGGTCGCCCTCGACAT
>JAJFHK010000406.1 GCA_021775655.1 Filomicrobium sp.
TGGTCAAAGCTGGTATCCGCCAGAAGGTTTCTTCGGTCGGTCACACGGTGTTCTATGGCTTTTATCAGCGGATGGAAGACATGGTTTCTCCAGACCTCGTTGCGCTGGGCGCAACTGGAACTGAAATGGACCGTTGGGGCGTAGGTATCGTGCAGGAAGTCGATGCAGCTGCCATGTCGATGTGGCTGCAGTATCAGCAGTTTGACGGTGAAATCAATGCCGGGCCAGCAACTGTTGAACTTGACGAATTGCACATGGTCAAGTTCGGTGCTCTGATCCCCTTCTAAGTGAAGGCCAATTGAAGCAATCATACGAAAATAAGCCATCCCGGGGCACCGGGGTGGCTTATTCTTTTGTAAAATTGGTGCACGCCAATATCTTTGCTCGGCGGACAGTAACCGGCCCCGGTCCTTGATCGTGTCTGACCAAGTTGGCCACTCCTAGCCCGGTGCTCACATTGACACAAAGGCACGAACTACCGGAATCTGTATTGCTGTCCGGCGTGGCGCTGTGCATTTCCCGCATCACATTGGCGGCTAGGGCTGCGGATCTCAACGACACAGGGGGCAATTCTGCCGAAAAGTTACCTCTTCCACACCTTTTGAGCGGCCTCTAGTCTGAGCGATCGACGCTAGTTGAGACCGCCTGCCCCAAGAAGGAAAAGGTCAAATATTTTTCTGTACCGGCCGAATTCTGGATGCATTTTTCTTCATCATGGCTACTTACGGTGCATTATTGCTTAATTTTCCGACCTTTGGCCTTGTGACCACGCTGCGCCATGAGTTGCTGCATTGACACACAGAACGCGTTCCACCCAAACGGCTGCACTGATCAATTGTAGGGCACACGCGAATCGCATCAATTTCCACGGCATGCGGCTCAGTTAATGCGTTCATCGCCGCGCAAATGTGTGCGGCCTTTTTAGTTTCGCGTTTTTGTCCAGGCGTCCGCCAACAAGTAGACAACGCAGACTAGGAGATAGTCGATGAACAAATACAGCCTGAGCGCCTTGCTGGCGGCCGGCCTTATGGCGGGCAGCTTTGCAACTGGGGCGCAAGCTGCTGACCTCGGTGGGGATTGCTGCGCCGATCTCGAAGAACGTGTAGCCGAACTCGAAGCCACGACTGCCCGTAAGGGCAACCGCAAGGTTTCGCTGACGGTTTCCGGCTTCGTTGCTCAGCAGGTTTTGATCTGGGATGACGGAGAAGAGAGCAACGTCTATATCACCGATACGGGATCCGTCTCGATCGGTACGCACTTTGCCTTCTCAGGTAAGGCTCAGATCAACAGTGAATGGTCTGCTGGCTTCCTGATCAAGATCGAAGCGATGAACAACGACTCGCTGACGGTTGGTCAGAACAGCGACGAAGGCCCCAACGCAATGTTGCTCGTTCAGTCGGGTGGTACTGCTGGAGTGCTGGGTCTAGAAAGTGCCTACTGGTTCTTGAAGAGCGAGCGGATCGGTCGCGTCAGCGTCGGTCAGCAGTCTTCTGCTGCAGATAACCAAGCGATCCTTCCGGACGGTTCCGGGTCATTGGTTCAGGCAAACTACGTTCTCTATGACGTTAACGGCTTCACAACTCGGGCAAACGGGGTTTACACCGGCTTCAGCTGGGGCAACCTCGGCAACTGTCAGGCCTACGACGGTTATGGTGGTGCATTCGGCGACTGCGACGGTTTCCCGAACAACTCGGTCCGTTACGACACGCCAACGTTCGCAGGCTTCGGTGCTTCGGCATCGTGGGGTGAGGACGATCAATGGGCGGTTTCGGGTCGCTACGCCGGTGAATTCAGCGGCATCAAAATTGCCGGTGCTATCGCCTACAGCCATTCAAGCGACGAAAACGGCGTCGGTCTTGCAACGATGCTCAATGCTCGTGCCAATGGTGGTCTTGACGTCGGGCACTTCCAGTTAGGCGGCTACGTCGAGCACACCTCGAGCGGCCTGTTCTTCTACGGTGCTTACGCTACGGCTGACAATGAGACGACCGCTTCGTTCCGCGGTGCTGGCCAGACTAATCCCGACGGGGATATGTTCTACCTCAAAGCAGGTCTGAAACGGAAAGTGTTCGCGATCGGTTCGACGACCTTTTACGGTGAGTATGGTCAGAAAGACGATGCGTTCACTGCAGGCATGTATGATGCAGGTGTTAACAACACGGAACTTGATCACTACGGTGTTGGCATCGTTCAGAACGTTGATGCGGCTGCAATGCAGTTGTGGGTTGCTTGGCGTCATTACGACGGTGACGTGAATTGCCTTGATCAAGCTGTTGGCAGCTGTGCCGGTATCGGTCTGGGGCAGGGCACCAACAGCCTCGAAGACTTCGATCTCGTCAAGATCGGTGGCTTGATCAACTTCTGATCTGACGTATTAGTCTCCATTTTCCAGGGAAAGCCGGCCTTAGGGTCGGCTTTTTCTGTTTCAAAGTTGGGTGATATTCACGATAGAGAATGCGCCGTGTATGAAGGCGTTCATCAAAACTCAGGGCAAAAATTGTGTTCGTTTCATTCTTCAATGAGCTGAAGTCGGCCAAACTTCCGGTTTCCCTGCGCGAATATCTGACGCTCATGGAGGCGTTGGAAAGTGGCGTTGCTGGTGGCCGCGTTCAAGACTTCTATTATCTAGCTCGTGCGTCTCTGGTTAAAGACGAACGGTTTCTCGATCGCTTTGATCAGGTGTTCGGTCAAGTCTTCAAGGGGGTGAGTGGGCTGTCTGAGGGCGCCGATGCGCAGGCAGAGATTCCTGCTGAGTGGCTGAAGGCGATGTCGGAATTGAATCTCAGCACCGAGGACATGGCACGTATCGAGGAGCTTGGCGGCTGGGACAAGATCATGGAAACATTGCGCCAGCGCCTCGACGAACAAAGAAGCCGCCACGAGGGTGGCAGCAAATGGATCGGCACAGGTGGCACATCGCCGTTTGGTGCCTATGGTTATAACCCGGCAGGTATTCGCATCGGCCAGAAGGCGAGCCGGCATCAGCGCGCAATTAAGGTATGGGACAAACGCGAGTTTCGTGATCTCGATGACGGCGTTGAAGTAGGAACTCGCAACCTGCGTGTCGCGTTACGAAAGCTTAGGCGGCTGGCCCGTGAAGGCGCGGCGGAAGAGTTTGACCTCGACGATACAGTCCGCTCTACAGCCGAACGCGGTTATTTGGATATCAAGATGCGGCCTGAGAGGCGCAACGCGGTCAAGGTCTTGATGTTCTTCGATGTCGGCGGTTCAATGGACTGGCACGTCAAGACTGCCGAAGAGCTCTTTTCTGCCGCCCGTAGCGATTTCAAGCATCTTGAATACTACTACTTTCACAACTGCCTTTATGAGGGTGTGTGGCGCAACAATGCGCGCCGGCGAAACGAGCGGATAGCGACGCTAGACGTGCTGAACACTTATCCTGCCGACTACAAAGTGATATTCGTTGGCGATGCCTCCATGAGCCCTTATGAGGTCATAGTACCTGGCGGCTCGGTCGAGCATATGAACAAAGAGCCGGGCTCGTTTTGGCTGCAACGAGTGACGGAATTCTATTCAAGTTGCGTCTGGCTAAATCCTGTCCCTGAAAACCATTGGGAATGGACGCAGTCGATCGGCATGGTCAACTCGCTTCTTGCTGACCGCATGTTCCCGCTGACACTCGACGGCCTTGAGCGGGCAATCCGGGAGTTACAGCGTTAAGCAGCAGGTCGGCTCCGGTAACAATCGGAAAATTATCGGCCTTGGGCCTATCAAATGCCTTTATTCCGGCCAATTTGCGCTCACAGCTAATTCGCGATGTCGATTGACCCGTGCCCAAAGTTCGGGCAATCCTCAATGCGAAAATTGGTTTCGATTCCGGGGACTTCGGACGATGACACTGCGCCATATATCTCGCACCACTCTGATCGCATTGGCCTCGTTGCTGGCGGCGGGTTGCTCGTCTGGGCCAGGCATTACGACTGGTTCGCTGATTGGCGGATCGGACCAAGCTACGCCGGCAGCTGCACCGCTGGATAATAATACGCCAACGGGTCGCGCACTTCATGTCGGCCGGGTTTCAGCACGCGCTATGAAGTGCGGTTACAATTTTGATGCCGCCGCGCTGAAGTCCAACTATATCGCGGCAGAGGCATCCGGGGGATTGGCCGTTGGCGATCTCACAAAAATCGAACGCATCTACGATACAGGCTATCGTGGCGTGACGTCTGCGGCTGCAAGTGAACCTGATTATTGCAATTCAAAAAGAACAGCGGTGATTAAGACCCAGTTGACAAATGTTCTGGCCGCTAACTATTCGCCACCAGCGCAGAAGGTCGTGGCCAGCACGGGTATGTTCGGCGGACTGTTCGACCAGGATGTTGTTGCTGATAAGGGCCCATCGTTCGGCTCAAGTGACTGGTGGGATGCCCAGCGCGAAAACAAGCCACAATAGTTGGTAGCTGGCGGGCATGTGCAGCAGCTTCTCTATATCGAGACAATCCTAAAATTCAGTGGCGGGCTCGTCTTATTGCTACTGCCTTTGACGGCGTGCAGCGTCTTCGGTCTGCCTAAGCCCCAATCAGGCTTGTGGCCGCGTCTTCTTGGCACCGTCCTCATCGGTATCGCGGGAGCGACATATATCGAGGGAGCAACAGGGACACATGGCCTCGGCATGGCCGGATGCCTCGTAATAAACATGGTGGCGGTTGCATCAATTCTGACGCTGCTGACATTTGGTGCAGCAGGTAAGTCAAGGCGCGCACGCGGCATCCTTGCTCTGCTAGCGCTGGCGCTCTTGTTGTTGAGCTTCCTTGAACTCGGGCAGATCTAGAGCCTGTTCAAAGGCCTTTGCGAGCGCGGCAAGTTTGTTTGCAAGATGCTCCTTCAACAACCGGCCCATACGCTTGCTATCTCTTGCTTGAAACGCGACCAAAATCTCTTCATGTTCATCGATCGCCTGGGACCACCGCTCCTGTGATAGGTTTGCGGTATAGCGCGCGCGGCGGACCTGCCCGGAAACAGTCCGCATAAGTCGCGGAAGCGCAGAGTTGCCCGAGGCCTCTATGATCAGGCGATGAACTTCTTCGTTGACGCGGAAATAGCCCTTTCGGTCACCCTTTTCGAACATTGCCACCATGCGGGACTGCAGGGTTGCGGCACGCTCAATCTGGGCGTGCGTCGCGTTCTCACAGGCCAGTTCGCCGGCGAGTGCTTCAAGTGCGCCCAACACGGGGAATGCGTGTTGCATGTCTTCCCATGTGAGTGCGGTGACGGAAGCGCCACGGTTTTGCATCAATTGCACGAGGCCTTCTGTCGAAAGGATCTTCAGCGCCTCTCTTACCGGCGTGCGCGAGACCCCGAACTGCTCACAGAGAACTTTTTCCGAGATCTTGGCGCCCGGCTTTAGTTCGCCGTGGACGATCGCCCGCCGCAACTGATCGGCGAGGTCCTCGTGGAGTGCGCGGCGCTCGATGGGCGCGGGGGCAGATGTGGCCATCACGTGGTCCTGGTTGCG
>JAJFHK010000407.1 GCA_021775655.1 Filomicrobium sp.
CGGTAACTTTACGTCGGCGCTATTTGGCAGCCTGACGCGTACCGTTCTCGAACGGCAAAATGTGCCGGTGCTGCTTTCCCACTGAGGTGTAGCGCTGCCGCGAACTTGCATTGATTGCTCGTGCGCGGCGGCATCACCTTCCTAGAATACCGAACTCGGAAAACGGGATAAACGCTATCCGGTCGCCTCGCGCGACGGCTGGAATGTCTTCATCGACTTCGATCAAACCGTCTGCTGCACGCAAACCGGAGATCAGTCCGGAACCGTCGCGTGCAAATTTTTCCGCCATCAATCCGCTGGGCCCGTCAATGAGGCTCGCTCGCCAGTATTCGCGCCGCCCAAGTTTTCGGTCGGCGAATTCAAATGCCGCAGGAAGTTCGAAGCGGCGCGGCTCGGGCCACTCGGCACCCGAGAGCCGACGCAGCATTGGAAAGACGTACATCAGGAAGCAGACAAAGACGGCGACCGGATTGCCGGGAAGCCCGATCATTATCGCGCTACCGATTTGACCGAACATCATTGGCCGGCCGGGCTTCACCGCGATTCGCCAAAAATGACGCGAACCCAAAACTTCAAGCGCAGCCGACATATGGTCTTCCTCACTCTGGCTGGCACCGCCGGTTGTGATAATCACATCGAGACCATTTGCAGCCTCGGCCAGCCGGTTCGTAACCTCCTCGCGCTTATCGGGCCAAATTCCAAGGTCGACGGCCTCGGCCCCGGTGAGTCGCACGAGCGTTTCCAACATCGGCGCATTCGCATCGTAAACTTCACCGATCCCGAGGTCCCTGTCGCCGGCCCGGATGACCTCGTCGCCGGACGATACAATTCCGACCCGGATGCGTCTGCTGCACGTCACACTTCCGCAGCCGATCGAGGCAAGCGCGGCGAGGTCCTGCGGTCGTAGAATGTGCCCGCTGGAAAACAACACCTGTCCCGCACGCACATCTTCTCCGGCATTGCGCACGTTTGCTCCAGCTTTCGAGCCCCCCGGGATTTGAACGCTGCTTTCGTCATCGCTGACTTTGACGTTTTCCTGCATAGCAACGCTGTCAAGACTGTCCGGCATGACGGCGCCGGTCAGGATACGAACAGCGGTGCCAGCGCCAGGTTCTATCTTTAGCGGATGCCCTGCAGCCGCACGGCCCGCCAAAGGAAACGTCGTGCCGTTCGATGCAGAATATGCCGATGACGAGAATGCATACCCATCGACGGCAGAGTTCGTATGGCGCGGTACGTCATGAGGCGCTACGACCTCCTCTGCGAGAACTCGCCCTCCAGCAGCCGCCAGTTCGACCGCTTCGCTCCGACCAATCGGTGCAATACGCTCCTTGAGCAGGCCCACAGCCTCTCCGTGCCGCATGAGTCCTGCGGTCGGCGCAAAGCAATCTGTTGGCATGCTGTCTGACATATGTCGTATCTCTGGCCGAACTCTGGATCCGAGCGTCAGCATGTCATAACAGACCCGGGCCGCGATTACGCTGTCCACCACGGAAAGCGTGAACCTGGGTGCCGTCAACGGCGATCGGGTCCGCAGAATTCTACGGTCAAGAAGTCTGCGAGGTAGCGGGCATCTAATGAGCCGGGCAGCGAGTTCTAATCCCGCAAGAGGTCGTTTATGCCGGTCTTGGAGCGCGTCTTTTCGTCGACGATTTTGACGATCACCGCGCAGTAGAGTCCGGGACCTGGCGACCCGTCAGGAAGCGGCTTGCCGGGCATTGTTCCTGACACCACGACCGAGTAGGGCGGAACGCGACCCATGTGGACCTCGCCGGTCGAGCGATCGACGATCTTCGTAGAAGCCCCCAGATAGACACCCATCGACAAGACCGACCCTTCACCAACGACGACCCCTTCAGCAACTTCGGCCCGCGCACCAATGAAGCAGTTGTCCTCAATTATCACTGGTCCGGCTTGCAAGGGTTCGAGTACGCCACCGATTCCAGCGCCCCCGGAGATGTGGCAGTTCTTTCCGATCTGCGCACAGGAGCCGACGGTTGCCCAGGTGTCGACCATGGTCCCGCTGCCAACGTAGGCGCCCAGGTTGACGAACGACGGCATCAGCACGACGCCGGGGGCGATGTATGCGGAATGGCGCACAATAGCTCCAGGTACGGCGCGGAAGCCCGCTTCTCTAAATTGATCGGGTTGCCAGTCACCATATTTGAGAGGGACCTTGTCCCAGCCGTGTACGCGGCTCGCGTACGTGCCGCTTTTCTGGAACGGCACCAATTCGTTGTCTGTCAGCCGGAATGACAACAGCACGGCCTTTTTTGCCCACTGATTGACGACCCACTCTCCACCGTTGCTTTTTTCGGCGACGCGAACTTGCCCGCTATCCATCAGGTTCAGCGCGGTTTCCACCGCATCGCGCACCGGGCCCTTGGTGGCGGTCGTGACGGTGTCGCGGGCTTCGAAAGCGTCTTCAATAGTCTTGATGAGGTCGGCGTGGCTCATGCGGGTCGTTCCGATTCTTGAGGAATGCACTTTGGGCGAGTAGAGGCCATGCGGTTTAATTCCACTTTCGGCCGAAATTCGGTAAGGGCGCTTTTCGCCCCTGCCGCCGGTCGAGTCAATTGCTGCGCAGATTGTGGAACGAATCGAGGCGACTGCAGGTTTAGCGTTTTCAATGGCTGGCCAGCACAGGAGGAGCAGATGGCAGGATTATTGGTTCGCGAAGTTCAAATCCGAAAAGACGAATTCATCCGCCAGCTCCCTGGCGCTATTGGAGACTTTTCGCAATCGGTAGATGGAGACGTTATTGATCTGCGCGATGGCAACAAGCATATCCAACTCAAACTGGTTACTCAGGACGAACAAGAGGTTGGTCCCATCGATCTGCCGATGCTGCAGGTGCATTTCGTCTTTGAAAATATGACTGACGACGAAGCACGCCTCTTCATGGAGGGCTGGGATCAGCACAAAATGCGAATGGGCGGCGGCTGAGTGGCTCAACCTCGGGCGCTCGTTTGGGTTTCATTTCCAGGACAGTAGCATTTCGGACAACTTCAGCTACTAATCAGTGTGCGATTTTATCCAGCCGGAGGCCGCTGTGTCAGAACAAAGTTCGTTGAGCTACTCGATAATGGCCGGTCTAGGGGCGCTCTTGTGGGCGATCATTAGCTCGTTTGCCCTTTTGATCATCGAGTTGATGGCGGCGCTGTTTACCTATTTCTACTTGGCGATTTTCGAACGTGAATGGTTTGGGTGGCTCATCGGCTATTCGCGCGAGGTGCTCAATTTTTGCATCGGGCAGATCGAATTATGGTTTCCCTCTTTCACAAATGCTGCAAACGCAACGCTCATCGGTGAACTGGCGCCCAAATCGATGCTGCTCTTGCTCATAGGCCTTGTGGTTGGGGCCGCAATTCGACTCGTAATCTGGCTTGCGCGGCGATTGGCCGGAGTTTAGCGACCAGCACGGCATATCCTACCGGATCGTAGCCTCGATCAGTTTTTTGGCATCGTCGCTATCCCAGTGAGCCGGGCCAACGAGCCGACCAACTTCGCGACCGTCGGCGTCGATCAACAAAGTTGTTGGCATCCCGATTACCCGCAGCGCCTTGCTCGAATTACCTGATGCGTCCACGTAGGTGCCAAGAGATTTGACCTTGATCTCGTCGAGAAATTTTTTCGAAGCCTCGATGCCGCCTCGGTCGATACTAAGAGCCACAACCTCGAATTTTTCACTACCCATATCGGCCTGTAGACGATCAAGCCCCGGCATCTCCTCGCGGCACGGGCCGCACCACGTTGCCCAGACGTTTAAGAGCACGGTCTTACCCTTGAAGTCGTCGAGTGTTTTCTGCGAGCCAGCACCGTTGGTAAACGCGACTTCGGGCAAATCTACCGGTGTCGACTTCCTAACAAAGGCGGTTAATCCACTTTTGACCGGCTCGGCAGCCGGGGCGACGGCCGTTTCGGTTGTCTCTGCGCCAATTCGCGTAACGGCGTTGTCAGGTGGTGTAGCGGTAAAGTATACCGCCGCCAGAGTGATCAGCGCGAGAGTCGATGCGATCCACGAAATCGCGGAGGGCGATATTGCCCATGTTACGCGTTCGGAAGGGTCGTTCGGGCT
>JAJFHK010000408.1 GCA_021775655.1 Filomicrobium sp.
TCGCCGTCGGGCGTCTCGATGACGCGGTGCACCCCGAAGAATGAACGCACTGCATGGGCGTCGCCCTTGCCTTCAGGCAGGATTAGGATGGCAAGCAGCATTGATGCGGTGAGCGCCATGCGCCGGCTCGGTTTTGCAGCGTAGAAAATCATCGCAGCGAACAGGATTGCGACCACGACCACCCGCAATTTCATGTGACCTTCGACAATGCCATTGGAGATCAACAACATTGCGATCAGAAGAACTGCGGCGATTCCGGCGACCCATCCTGCGGCATATAGCCAAGCCTGGCGGTCGGGACGCTTGTCGAGAATGTCGGGACGCATCAGCAGACTTGCGGCCAGCAGCAATGGGAATTCAAAAACCGTCGTGAAGATTTGTGGGGCGATGAGCGCCGCGAATATTCCGCCGAGAACTCCGCCGAGTGACATCAACAAATAGAATTCGGTGAGCTTGGAGGCGGCCGGACGGCGCAGGTAAAGTTCTCGGTGGCATGTCAGTGTCACCAAAAGGAAGGCTGCGAGACTTGCGGCCATGGCGATATTCCAGGCCATGGCGCTGACGGATGCCGTGGCGAAGATCGCCAGTCCTACGATTAGCGCCTGACGGTCCAACAGAAACTTATGCGGGATCAGCGGCACATCGCGGAATGTGATGATGAATGTGCCGAGGAAGGCGGCAAGCGGCAAGACCCAGAGGAAGGGTGCGGACGCTATGTCCGTTGTCAGGAATGTCGTAAACGCGACCAGAAGGGCTGAGGGCACGAAGGCCAGTGCAATCCAAACCGCACGGTCGCGGGTGGTCACCGGTTCGGCGTCGGCGGTATCTGCCGGAGCCTCGCCGGTCTCCTCAATATGTCCCGGTACGGCAGCTGAGCCAGCTAGCATCAGGGTTCCGCAAGCGGCGATCAAGGTCGCGAGCAATCCGAATCCTATGGCCCATAGCATCGCTTGTTCGTTAAGCCCGAATACCGGCTCCAAGAGTACCGGATACGACAACAGGGCAAGCATGCTGCCGACGTTGCTCGCCCCATATAGGAAATACGGATCATTGGCATGGCTGTGACCGCTGCGGGCGAACCAGGATTGCAGCAGGGGTGCATTTGCCGAAACGGCGAAGAATGGAAGGCCGACGCCGACCGTCAATACTCCAACGAGCCACATATAGGCATCGCCTGGAGGCGGTTCAGCCGCGAAAGTGGGAAGCGCGATCGGCAGTGCAAAAAGCGCGACGACCAGCAATGCGATGTGAGTAAGGAGAGCCTGCGTGGCGTCTAGGTAACGATTGAGAAAGTGGGCATAGGTGTAGCCGCACAGTAATGCTGCCTGGAAGAACACCATCGACACGGCCCAAACCGACGGCGAACCACCGAGTTTGGGTAGCACCATGCGCGCAAACATCGGCTGTACGGCAAACAGCAGGAGCGCGGACAAAAAGATCGTGAGAGTGAAAATCGCAAGCGTCAGACGCTCATTTGAGGCAGCCAGTGCCGCTTTCGGCCCAAGCCAATGTCTGATCGCGTTCATTACCTGCTCCAACTGACGCATAACTTCAGCGGTAGGCTAGGCTACAAAGCTTGATTCCCCGTAAAGCATAATGAACTGATAAGAAAGGCATAAGACTCGTTCCAAGGTGGTCCAAAATGGTAAATATCGTTCCGCTGGAGCACTTGATCGGGCGGCAAAAACTCCATTGATCAGGCGGCGGAAACCCAATCGATCAATAAGATGAGATAGAGCGCGTCGATTAGACGGACGCCGCCAGACGGCGCATGATTGGCGGTCTCAAACTTTGCTCAACCAATTTGGTGCTCTTCGATGCTCTCACCCGACGAAATTCAAGCAATGCTGAACGACATTCCATTGTTCGCAGGTTGTTCTAAGGAAACGCTGGCTGCGATCGCCAAATTTGCCAGTGAGCGAGACTATAAAAAGGGCGAGGAAGTCTATGATTCGGGCGAGCAGGCGCTCGATATGTACGTTCTTGTTAATGGCCTAGTGAGCTTCAAGACCGCCACGGGTGTCGGCCATCTTCACGTCGAAACGCTCATGAAACGTCACATGATATTTGGTTGGGCTTCACTCGTCCCCGAGCATCCGCGCCGGTTGGGCTCGGCAACGTGCATGGATAACTCCAAAATTCTTGCGATCAATGGCGATGAGGTCATGCAAGCTCTCGAACAAGATCCCAAGTCTGGTTTTCTCGTCATGAAAAGGCTGTGCTCGATGATCGCGAGCACGTTCATAGAAAAGCGCTGAATGGCGTTAGCCGTGCAGCACTACTCTGGCCAGCGATGCCACTCCGGCGAACACCTTTGCAGCTAGACGTCGAGCTTCTCGCCGACTTTTGGGACCACGACGACGTCCTCGCTGGCCATTTCCTCAATGAACTCATCGGCCGTCTCATCGATGATCGGGAACGTGCCGTAGTGGCAGGGGATGACGAGTTCAAAGTCGAAATAGCGCTTGCAAGCCATTGCAGCTGTTACCGCCCCCATCGTGAAGCGATCTCCAATCGGGACGAGGCCGATGTCGGGTTCGTAGATTTCGTCGATTAGTTCCATATCTGAGAAGATATCCGTGTCGCCCATGTGCAAAACGACGGGGCCATCGTCAGGCGTGATGACGAAACCGTTGGCGGAGCCGAGGGGGAAACCGACGTCCTGCTCGACCAGGCCGGAAGAGTGATCGGCTCGAACGAGAGACGCTTTGAAGTCGCCAAGGTTGATTGTGCCGCCGGTGTTCATGGGTTCGAACTTGGTCACGCCTTGCTTTGCAAGCCACATGCACAAATCGTAGTTCGTGACTACAGTTGCGCCCGTTAGCGATGCTATCTCCACCGTGTCCCCGACGTGGTCACCATGACCATGCGTGATAAGTATGTGAGTGACGCCTGCAAGAACCGTATCTCGCCTGATTCCTGAAGCTTCGAATGTCGGGTTACTCGTCAGGAAGGGGTCCATAAGTATTACGCTCGAACCAATTTCTATGCGGAAGCAGGAATGTCCATACCAGCTGATTATCATTGATATCTCTCGACTATTTGCAGGGCGCGTGCGAAGACACGGGCCGATCATTTTGGCGGCGGAGTATAAGGCCGTTCACGATCACAACAATGGGTGATAGTCAGGAATGACCGGTGAAGCCGACAATCCAACTGCAGGCGGTGAAACGCTTGAAGACGCAGAAGCATTCGGAAGCCGGCTTAGCGAAGGCGCCGCATTGATCGGCATCGATCCAGGAACCAAAACGCTCGGGCTTGCCATATCGGATCTCAGCCGAACGATTGCTTCTCCGTTGGAGACCATCCGGCGCAGCAAATTCACAAAGGATGTCGAGCGTCTCAAGGAGATTTTTGAGACCAATTCAGTTGCCGGAATTGTGATCGGGCTGCCTCGCAACCTGGATGGTAGTGAAGGACCACGTGCTCAGTCGACTCGGGCATTGGCACGAAACCTTAACCGCATATTTTCTCTGCCGATCCTGTTGTGGGACGAGCGGCTGACAACGAGCCAGGCTGAACGAATGCTGATCGAGGCGGATACGAGCCGCAAACGTCGCGGCGAAGTGATTGATAAGCTTGCAGCAACACTCATATTGCAGGGGGTGCTCGACCGGTTGAAATACTAGTCTGCCTTTGGTTGCCACCTGACGTTGCCAGTTCTACCTAGGGGCGCCGCCGCAGAATACGTTCTTCAACCCGCGCGACCGCAATGACCTGCTTGTTGCCCGGTTGGCGTCGCATCCACGCCAAAGTGGTCGGCGACAGTAAGCTGTGTTCAACCTTCTTGTGTGATGGGTGCGGTCCGGAATGGAACGCGGCAAATCAACATCAAAAATGCCGATTGAACGGTCACCTGACATGATCCGTGACGCTCCTGCACGGCGCCGGACACGGGTTGCGAAGCTACCTGCATCGGTGGAAGCCACGGTAGCCCGCTTCAGTCCACCATCGCGGCGCGAATTGCGGCGGCTCATTCGCTTGTCGACGCGGTTTGCAGATCTGACCAATACTTTTCCTGCCGCGGCTTTTGCTCTGGCTACCCGACGCGGGCATAAGGTGGAGCGGGATGAAGCTATCCAGCTTGTGCTGGAGGGTGCGCCACTGAAGGCCGTCGCGCGTAAGCTCGAATTGCCGAACTGGCTGAAGAAGCTTCCACCTGAAGCCTTCGAACAGCCGCTTGGGGAACTGCCGCGCAGCGAATCCTTCGCGCGCCGGGTTGCTAGCAGGCTGCCACACGATACCCGGCAGGCGCCGTTTTGGCTTGAATCGGTCGCGTTTGCCTCGAAGGCTGCCCATGATCCGTTTGCTATCTGGCTCGCCGAGCAGTCGATCTTTGCCGACCGTGGCGACCCGGAGCGTGTGTTTGCGGTGCTCGCCGCCTATGCTTGGTTTTCACGCGCTCATGAAACAGAAGCCAGAGAGTTGATTGTCGTCCCCTGGCAGCCTGAAATCGCATTCGACACCGCACTGTGCGCCGCCAAAAGCTGGCTGAACCGGTTACGGCTCATCATGCAGTTGCGGGAAGGAACACTTCTGGACCCGTGGCTCGATGGTGGTGACTCTGCGGGCTTTACGATTGTTCCACTCGTTGATAGGGACGCTCTTCTGCGTGAAGCCCAGGCAATGCAGAACTGCGCCGACCAATACGCGGAGCGTTTGGCGCGGGAACGGTGCAGGTTGTTTTCAGTACGCAAGGGCGGCACGCACGTTGCGACCCTCGAAATCGGACCTCATGGCCGCGAAACAGGTGTCCTCACGATCACGCAACTGAAGGCGCGCCATAACATGCCTGCATCCATCGATGTGTGGCAGGCAGCCTATTCGTGGCTATCGCAACAAAGCGGCATCAAGCGCTTGCCACCGATGGTCTCGCCTGAGCGGCCATTCGACGAGAAATCCTGGAGAAGTCTGATGGACCCCTATCGTACTGCCAAGCGTGGCGCACCCTGGCTTCCACAGCGGTTGTCGCAGATTGCATTCGCGCGCATGGATATGGATATGTGCGATCTGGCGCGGCGGGCCGGTGTCACGTCCTGGCTGTTCACCTGAAGAGCACGGATGATCCAAGCCGTCGCAGTCCCACTCTACCGGCGATGGCGCATTCGGTATTCGCGAGGCGATTCTTCGAACCAGCGACGCGCAGCACGTGAGAAAACGCTTGGGTCGGCGTATCCCAATTCGTATGCGATATCGGTAATTGCCATGTCCGTCTCACGCAAAAGCCGCTTGGCGGTCGCTTCACGGACTTCGGCTAGAAGCGATTCGAAGTTTGTTCCACATTCATTGAGCTGCGATTGAAGTGTTCGCGGCGTAAGGTCTAGCGCATCGGAAATCGACTGCAGACTGGCGTCGTGTGTTCGCAGATTGGCAACGATCTCGATGCGCACACGGTCGGCGATTTCCTCGCCGAAGGACATTTCCGAAAGCGCTTTTCTGGCATGGTCGAGGTGCAATAGAAAAGCCATTGGATTGGATGTGCGCATCGGCCGGTTAAATGCCGATGTGTTATGAATGATCCGATTCATTGGCTGGTCGAAGTTTACTCGTTCGCCGAGAACTTGGCGCACGAAATTTTCGCAATCATCGCAACCTTGACCTGAGCAATTTGGACATCCCTTCGGCCGACGGTGCTCCAGGTCGACGCGGATGGGGTGCCAGTCGCTGTCCATCGCGTCTCGCAGGCGTTGTATCACGGACGCTGCCGTAAACATATTGAGCTGGCGACGTTCCATGACCGAGCCAGGGTAGCGCCAATACGCAGTACTGAGGCCATTAACGTAGTTTTCCTCATAGCCGCACTCGATATTGGTGACAAAGACGTTGGCGTAACCAGCAAGCATGGACAGGGCGTCACGAGCAGTCGGCGCCGCCATAGCAAGGTGCCCCAACAGCCCGGTCATTCCTCCTTCCATGAGAGAACCAAGCCGCAGGCCCATGCAGTCATCTCTTGCGAT
>JAJFHK010000409.1 GCA_021775655.1 Filomicrobium sp.
GTTTATGGTATCTTGGCAGAAATCGACGTTTGGACCGATGACATTAAATCAAACGCTACTCGCTATGCACCGCATCATCCTCGCTGAAGACGATGAATCGATGCGCGGATTTCTTGAGCGCGCGCTTGCACGGGCCGGCTACGATGTGGTGTCCTTCAACAATGGGGCCGATGCGTTGGAACGGCTGAAGGAAGAACCTTTTTCGCTGCTTTTGACCGACATTGTCATGCCGCGCATGGATGGCATCGAGTTGGCCCGCCATGCCAGCGAACTCGATCCGGATTTGAAGATCATGTTCATAACCGGGTTTGCGGCGGTGACACTTAACAACGCTGCTGAAGCGCCGACCGAGGCGCGGGTCTTATCGAAACCATTTCATCTCAAAGACCTCGTCAACGAAGTGGAGCAATTGCTGGAAGCTTAGGCGCATCTTCCATCATCCGGCCTATGTCGGTGAAAGTTTGGCGACCGCAGACGGGGCAAATGCTTAAAAAATGTTTGGTGAGGCTTTCAGGTCATAGCGTGGCAACTTTTGGCGTTGCACATTGATGTGTGTGCAATGCGAAGCATTCGAGGATCATGCTGCAATGTTCAAGACAATCACCAAAGTCGCGATCGGTGCCGTGCTTGCGATGTCGCTGAGCGCACCTGCTGCTTTCGCGGCTGCGGAAGGTGAAGCGCGGTCGAAATCGGGTTGGCCGAAGCCAACTCGGTCAGTGAAGTCCGGCGAGAAGGTCTGCAAGTACAAATTTTCCGATGGTGAGCGCACTGTTTGGATTTGCGACAAGGCCGTGCCCTGCTGCGAGTGGGAAGCTATTGGAAATTACGTGAAATGCGGCACAACGATTACTGGGTGCCTTTGATCTTACTGTCGCACTCAGCGATGCCTGCAGCGCGTTCGCGCCGTTAGAAGTTACTACCGGAAGACCCGTACTCCCGCGTCGGGGAGGGAGGTGTGTGGCGGTGCGAAAGCACAGGCCTTCCAGCAGTTCAGGCTGCTTTGCTCCAACTGCTCGGAGGAGCTTGCAGACCTGGGCTACGAACGGGTCCGGAGCGGGGACCATTCCCGTTCGTCGAGGATGGCTTCGTTGTTGAGGCCACCCAAGCTAAACGCGTGATCATCACCCTTGGACGGCTAGGCAGCCGCGGACACAGCCTGTCAATCTTCGCTTACGCCGGGCATGCCGGGGAGAAAGCGGGAACAGACTTCATCTGGAGGATGCGCGGTTCGGCTCGGGCAAAAAATTGCTGAGGGGCCGGACGGCGAAGATTGTGAAGAATTTTGGTTGCAGCGCCATGCGTTTCCCCCTGCACGGCGCTTTTCGTTGATCCCTGTGCGGTCCTGGCTAGTCGTTGCCTCGCCGCTTCACGAACCCGATTTCATTAACAGGGCGTGACGCTTTTTGGGCTGTTGTGGGGCATGACAAAGGCAGCCGGTCAACTAAGCCGACAACCTGAAATAGAGATCACAATGGTTTTGATAACCACCTTCGCGCGTAACTCTCGGGACAACAGGCGCGAAGAGCTGGGTAGCCTGATCGATGATGCAGGTCGGTGTAGCGTGACGCAACCTCGTGCAGCACGAAAGAGAGCGGCCTGTGTCATCGCGCCCACATCAACTTGATGCTTCGTCGGGCCTTGAATTTCAAAGGGTTGCAAGCGTGTGGCAATCAAGGGTTGCGGGCATCGCAGGTGTGACCGTGACAAATGGGCTCACTATGAATCATGTTGTGGCGGCTCGGGAGAATTCTCAGTGAAAGATGCAGAAGTTCACCGCATTGAGGAATGCCGATTGCGGCTGTCGTCAAACGCTTGGGGTTTTGCCGAGTCAAACGAGAAGGAGATTGCGCAGCACTGGAGAGAACGAAAAAGAGACAATCCATCGTTCTTCAATGGGCGGATTCTCGTGATGGAGTGTTTCCACATATCGCATGATGTGTTGGAGGCTCGCTTCATGGAGACGGATTTTGCCAATTTCCTCTATTGGAAGGATAGCGGTTATCCCGAATCCGGGGCAATCGATGGGTTTGGCACGGTTGTGATCAGGGCACGTGGCGGCGAGGTGTTACTTGCCCGGCAGAAGGCTGGCAATGTCAACGCTGGACTGGTCTATTTGCCGGGTGGGTTTATCGATCCGCGCGATGTGACAACCAATGGGATTATTGACATCGATGCCAGTGTGTTGCGGGAACTGGAAGAGGAGACTGGGCTGCCCGCCAGTGAGTTCACTCGTCGACCGGGATATCTCATAACCATCGTGCCACCTCAGATCTCAATCGCAGTCGAGCTTGTCTCAGAGCTTGAGGCGAATGAATTGCGGCGCGTTCTCAATGACAAAATCGCTGCGCAAGCGGATCCGGAACTCGAAGATTTTATCGTCTTTGCAGTTCCACCGACGCCGGGCGACGAGGATGTGGCGGTTTTTTCGCGGTGCGCGCTATCAGCATTGTTCAGCGAAACGAGCTTGGTCCGCTGACATCTTGCTTGACGCAGATGCGGAAAGAGGCAGAGTGCCGCCCCATCGAGATGCAGGCGAATTGTCCAAAATCTTTTTAGTCATTCAGGTGCCCAGAACAGATGCGGCTCGACTTTTATACACTCGATGTTTTCACTGGGGTTCGCTTTGGCGGCAATCCTCTGGCGGTCGTGCTCGAAGCCGACGAGCTTAGTGACACGCAGATGCAGACCATTGCGCGTGAATTCAATTTATCGGAGACCGTGTTTGTCACGAAGCCGGAAAATCCGGCGCATTCGGCGGGGATTCGGATCTTCACGCCGCGGGCAGAGTTGATGTTCGCTGGGCACCCCACGGTTGGCACAGCGGTGCTGCTGGCGGAGCTCAAAGCGGGTGAAATCGAAGCGGAGCAGGATTCGATCGTTACACTCGAACAGCAGATCGGCTTCGTCCGCGTTGGAGTGCGGCTCAAGCCCGGCGATGCTGGTTTCGCAGAGTTCGATGCGCCAAAGCTACCTAAAGACGCTGGGGCATTGCCGCCGGTCGAGAAACTTGCCGCCGGGATTGGGCTCATCGCCAACGAAATCGGATTTGAAAATCATCGTGCCCGTTGTTTTGCCGCCGGACCAGCTGTCGCCATGATTCCAGTCTCGACACGAGAAGCAATAGCTAAAGCAATTATCAGCCCGACGCATTGGACGGCCGCCTTCGAAGAGCAGGGGATTGTCGGTGCCTACCTCTATACCCGCCAATGCCTGCATAACTCGTCAGCGTTTCATGCGCGGATGTTTGCGCCAGCGCTGGGCATTCCTGAGGATCCAGCCACTGGTTCGGCAGCGATCTGTCTGGCTGGTGCGATGCACCATTTCGATGACTTTCCGGATGGGAGGCACAAGCGGATTGTCGAGCAGGGCTACGAAATGGGACGCCCCAGTCAAATCATAGTCACGAACGTCGTGCGCGGCGGTGAGCTCGAAGCGGTGAGGGTCGGGGGGCAGGCTGTCAGGGTATCTGCGGGACGGTTGTCAGTCTAAGTGGCGGTGGCAGGCGGTGCGGTGCTGCGGCGCAACAGCGCTGAACTTGCAATTTGTTCACTGCTTTGGCTTATAGTGCGCAACGGCTGACTTTTGGCCTATTTGGTGCCAACACTTCGAAAGTTAGTGTTGGACTGATCCGACATCCGGGAGCGCTGCACTCAGATGTGCCGCCATATCGACATTGCCTTTATTAAAGTCCCCGCGCCGTTGACGGCGACCGGGGCTGAGGCTGTTTATTTAATAGCTCTGCCCGAGCTGCTCCTTAGAAGCCCCTGAGTTTTCTCAGGGCTCCCGTTCCACGCGGGGGGTCAGGCTCAGGGGTTAAGAAGACATTCATCAGGACCAATTCGAGTTAAACACTCGGCCGGTATGAGGCCGATGCTGTGAGCACAAGGGCAGATCAAATGACAAGCAAATCAAAAGCGGCCAATCGAGATGGCGACCGCGTCTTGATTTTCGATACGACGTTGCGCGATGGCGAGCAATGCCCCGGCGCGACCATGACGTTTGAAGAAAAACTCGAGGTTGCCGATTACCTCGATCAAATGGGCGTCGACATCATCGAGGCCGGCTTTCCGATTGCATCCGATGGCGATTTCGAAGCGGTTCAAGCGATTGCCAAAAGGGTGAAGTCTGCAACCGTTGCCGGTTTGGCGCGTGCTATCGACAAGGATATCGATCGCGCGGGTGAGGCAGTGAAGGCCGCTAAGGGCGGTCGCATCCATACATTTGTTTCAACTTCTCCGATTCACCTTGCTCACCAAATGCGCAAGAGTGAAGAGGAAGTGCTTGAGATTATTTCGGCGACGGTCAACCGTGCACGCAATCTCGTGGAGGATGTCGAATGGAGTGCAATGGATGCGACTCGCACACCGATCGACTATCTCATCCGGTGTGTCGATGCCGCAATCAAGGCGGGAGCCACGACCATCAATCTGCCCGACACAGTGGGGTATGCAACGCCGGAAGAATATGAAGCGATGTTCCGAGCCGTTCGCGAAGGCGTCGTAGGTTC
>JAJFHK010000410.1 GCA_021775655.1 Filomicrobium sp.
TAGCGGTCGTCCGAAGGCTTCAGAGTTGCGAGATCGCTTCTTGCGGGTTCGATTTTCGCTGGTGCGGTTATGGCTGGTTTTACGTGAGCCTCGACCGTGTCGTCGCTTGCACCCTTTTCTGGAGGTGGGCGAACAAGGTCATCCAGTGGCGGCACCTTGGCGGATTTGCGACTTGGAGGCGTCATGCCGAGCAGCGTTTGACGCGCGGATTTTTCTCTACCGCTTTTAATGCGTTTGGCGCGTTCTGCATTGCGGGCAGCAGCGCGCGGAGCGGCGACTTCTGTCCGGTGCAGTTCGCGGATGACGCGATCGTCTTCAGGAAGCGTTGTGTCGACATGCCCGGTCGACATCAGCTCATCGTACATTGCAGCAACTTCACGGCGCGTTTCGTCATCTTCGATGCGATTGAGAACCCAGCGTGCAGGGATTTGTAGCGTGGCCAGCACGCTTTGTGCGGTGAGGCTGACGTCTGGTGGTTCAATACCAGCTTCGCTGATCGCCCGGTCGAGAAGATGGGCGAACCCGGTACGGGCATATATGAGCAAGTCGCCAACCAAACGCCGTGCCACGGGGTCGAGACCTTTTTCGGGTGTGACCACGCCGACGTTGATGTCGTAGTGGGCAATTAGGCGCTCGTACTCGCGGTGGCTCGTCTCCGCCCCAAGACAGACAAAGTCTTGGACCCATCCATCGCTTTCGCTTGGTCGAGGGGCTTGAGTATCACTGCGCCCAGCGGCTTCAAGTACAAGGCTATCGTAGGAATTGCTGATCGACCATTCGGTTGCGCGGTGGATGGCGCTTTCGGCGTCGGACTGGGCGGTATGAAAGGGCATTACCGGGTCGGTGTAATAATGCGAGAGAATACCAGCGCACCAAGCGGCCTCGCTCCATTGCTTGGCTTGGAGCGCTTCAACGAGGTGGGAATACCAGTTGCGGGCTTTCTCTGGTGCGCCTCCCCAATAGTCATCGGATGGGTGAAGGACGTGGTTTTTGAAGTCCTTGAATTCTTTGTCCGGCGCCTTGGAGCCTTCGATTAAGTGTTTGGCTTGGCTGAGGAACACGCGCTGCCACTCCTCTGCATCAGGGCCTGACAGATGCAGAAGCGCGTCGAGGGCGAGCTTATGGTGCGTGCCGGAGGCATGCGCGGCCCGTATGATTTTGAATGCAAGGGTCATGCGATCTCATCCTCTCAAGGCACCGAAAATTTCGATGCAAAGTAGGGTGAGTCGCTCAAATGGGGAATTGTTGGCGTTTTCAATATGATCGCGTGTTGCAATTTGAAGACCGGAACCGGACAAGAATTGTGCCGCGGCTAATTTGCAATTCACTTTGCGCGCAGGAGATTCTGTTAGCGGCCTTCTCGCCACCATGCCAGCGACATGAGTCCGAGGAGGGCTGCGAGGGCAGCAAAACCCGTGACCATCGGCGTAAGCTTGACGCCGCGTGTCACGTAGGCTTCGCGGTCGTGCAGTCCGAGCCAGCCGGACCCTGCGAAGATGCGGGCATTTTTCAACATTGATACGCGCGGTACTGTGACGGCGCTCGGATCGTCAGACGTTAGTAATCCAGATGACTTGGTCCAGAACTCGCCACCGCCTGTTGCGGTTGCTATGGGCCGCAGCTTTTCGGTTGTAGCGGTGACTTCGCTCATCTCGCGGGTGTCTTCGGTGCCCGCGTAGGCGACGGCAGACAATTTGCCCACCGGGGGAGGCGATTCGCTTTCGGCTTTATAGAGACCTGGAAGTTTTACTTCGAGGGTTTTGCGCCAGATGCCGGGTTTGACCTTTTCGAGCGTGATGGTTTCATTTTCGCCGCCAGGGGAAAGAATCTTAACCGGCTCGACTTCGTCACTCATTGTATGACGTTCAATGGTGAGGTTGAGCCCTTTGGCGTCGGCGATGAGACGTTCGTCTTCGAGGTCCGGCTCCTTCATCAGCCAGTGGGAGAGTTTGCGCAGTAGGTCGGTGTGTGGTCCGCCTCCTTCAAAGCCGCGTGCCCACAGCCATGCATGGTCTGAAGTCATCAGCGCAATACGACCGTCGCCGCGGCGATCGAGAATAAGAAGCGGCTTGTCGTCAGCACCATTCATCAAGACACGGCCACGATCGGTTTGGACCTCAACATCGACCTGGCGGAACCATCGGCCCCAGCTTGGTTCACCATCAGGTCCGCCGGCGCCGGGTAAGTCCCGCGTTACGGGATGGCGATTGCCATCTTTGGAGAGTTTCGGCTTGAAAGGTTTCTCGATGACGCGGCCCAGCGGCTTGCCGGGAATAACGGGATTGAGGGGCGTTCGAAAGAGGCTGTAGCGTCCGGCGAAATCGTCACCGGCAGCAATCAGAACCGCACCTCCGTGCTCGTTTACGTAGCGAGCGATGTTGTCGTAGTAGCCGAGCCGTAGAATTCCTCTGTGCGTATAGCGGTCGAATATGATCAGGTCGAAATCGTTGATTTTGTCGGAGAACAGTTCGCGCGTCGGGAAAGCAATCAGCGAGAGCTGGTTGATCGGCGTGCCGTCCTGTTTTTCAGGCGGCCGAAGAATCGTGAAGTGGACGAGGTCGACGGCGGCGTCGGATTTGAGAAGGTTGCGCCAGGTGCGCTCGCCAGCATGTGGCTCGCCGGAGACGAGCAGCACGCGCAGGTTTTCTCGGACACCCTCTGTGGCCACGACGGCGCGGTTGTTAGCCTTGGTCAGTTCGCCCTCGACCGGCTCAAGCTCAATTTCCAGGATGTTGGTTCCGGCATGTGGCAGCGGGAATTCGATGGTCTCCTTGACGTCGATTTGTGTCGTCAGGAGTTCGTCAGGTTGGCCTTCGCGGCGGATTTTAAGGCGGACAGTCGGGTTGCGCGTGCCGGCTTTTCCGGTTTCGACAATGCGGAATTCGATGTCGCGGGATTGTCCGACTATTCCGTAGCGGGGTGCCGTGATGATCTCGATGCGCCGGTCGAATTCGCCCGGACGTCCAGTGACCAATGCATGGATGGGTGCGTCGAAGCCGAGGGAGGCTGTCTTTTCGGGGACGTCGTGGACCTGGCCATCGGTCACCATAATGACACCGGAAATACGGTCAGGCGGTGTGTTGGCCATTGCCGTGCTGAGCGCGGCGAATAGGTTTGTGCCAGATGCCCGCCCGGTGGAGTCGGATTTGGCGGTCACCCATTTCACTTCGAGCTTATCGAGTCGACCGAGCTTGTTTTCCAACTCAGCACGAATCGAAGCTGACTGTTCAGGGCGTCCTGCAAGGGCCTGGCTAGTCGTCTCGTCGACAACGACGATGGCGATGTTGGCGAGGTAATCGCGCTCTTCCTCGCGCAGCGTCGGATTGGCAAGCGCGAGTAACATCGCCGCTACGGCGAGTGCGCGCATGGTCGATCCGCGCGTTCCACGCAGGAACATGAGGCCAACGAGGAGTGCTGCAATTGCTGCAACCGTCCAGAAGAGCGGCTCCGGTATCAGCGGTGCGAAGTCAATCGACCAGTTCATAGGGCTCCGATAAGGGTCTCAACTGACCACTTTAATTTCTCTCATTGGCCAAGGCGTTCGAGCAGGGCCGGCACGTGCACCTGATCAGCCTTGTAGTTCCCGGTCAGGGCATGCATCACGATATTGATGCCGGTGCGGAATGCCATTTCCCGCTGGATTTCGCCGCCGGGCACGGTTGGATAGAGGGGGCGTCCGCGCGGGTCGAGGGCCCAGGCGGAAG
>JAJFHK010000042.1 GCA_021775655.1 Filomicrobium sp.
CTCCGGAAGGCGCGAGCGCGCACCTGCGAGGCCGTCTCTGGCGCTATCGCTGCAGTGCTGAAATGCTTCTCAACTGAGGAATGCGCCAACTATCTCGCCAACGCCGGTTATGCGTCCGTTTAAGTTGAACAGGCTCTAGGCCTGGGCAGCGCGATCCACGTTGAGGGGCTGTGCGCGTAAGCGATGTGGCATCGCTTGAAGTGCACTTGAGGAGGTACGGACGCTGCCCCGCGGGTGCGTACCTCCCCCTCACAAAACCATTGCCACGCAAGGAGGGGGAGCGCCGCGGGCCTGACGGCTTTCGGACATTCCCAAACAATTTTCTAACACGACCGGCTGAGCACGCGCTCTGCCGGAACGGGGAAGTTTTGTCGTGAGTGGGTGAGTTTGTCATGCGTACGAATCGGCGTGAACGGTTAACTGTTAGTGAGAAGTGCGTTAGGGCAGTAGGGCGCGGTGCGAGACCGATTTCGGAGTTCGTCAAGGGCTTTGTCCGAACGCTCTTGGGCCTTATCCCGATCCTCCTTCTCGCGTTCTCCTGCTTCACGATTAGTTTCGGCGTTTGGAGCCACACGAGTTTCGCGCGCGACATCGACTACCGTTGTAATGGGCCGTTCACGGCCGGTCGTTTGTGCAGGAATGGGACTGGCGGCGCCAATTGCCAGGGCCAACCCGATGGCTTTGGCAACGCAGACGCCACGGACAACCTCGACATAACGAACGTCGGTGTCGGCACTGAGATCACCATCACAGTCACGAGATCCGCGGTCGTATCGACGGACCCGACATTCGATGCGGAACTCAATGGCCAAAATGGAACCATGCTGACGCCGAACGATCCCGTTGATTTAACGGTATCATCTGGTGGTCCTGTAAGCACTTCTTATACCCACACTGTCGTCGCTGGCGATCCACCGGAAGCAAATTTCCAGCTCATGCTGGAAACGGGCAGTAACGGTGACGGACGCAAAGCCGCGTCTTATACGATCAGTTGCCGTCAGCCTATGTCGACAATTACCATCAAAAAGACCGTCGTGGACGGAGCGGGTGGAGATTTCGCATTCGACTCGAACGTGAATGCCTTGGATGGAGCGAACGCGAACTATAACGTCGGAACGACCACTGTCTCATCAACGATGGTGACAGCACCTTTCTCCGCCATAACTGTCGAAGAAACGATCAATTCCCCTGATTACGCTCTAACCAGCGCCAGTTGCGAACTCGCAGGCGGCGGTGTCCCCACCAACGGCTCCGGGACACTGACAAACAACGAACTGTCGTTCACGCCAGCGGCGAACGAGGAAATCGTTTGCACGTTCACCAATACCGTTCGGCAAGCCTCAATTGAAATTCGGAAGAACGTTGTCGGTGGACCGGGTGGCGATTTCGAATTCGACTCGAACGTGAACCCGTTAGATGCGGGTAACGCCACTTACAACGTAGGTACGACGTCTGTTTCTTCGACGACAGTTTCCGCGCCTTTCAATGCCATAACTGTCGAAGAAACAATCAATACTGGAACTTACGCTCTGACAAGCGCCACTTGCCAACTCGCCGGCGGTGGTGTGCCGTCGAACGGCGCCGGAACTCTCAATAACACGGAGCTAACGTTCACACCGGCAATCGATGAGAGCGTGATTTGCACGTTCACCAACACGTTCCAGCCACCTCAGGGCCAAGCCAGCATAGAAATCCGCAAGACGGTGATTGACGGGCCGGGAGGCGACTTCAGCTTCGATTCGAACGAAAACGCCCTGGACGCTGCGACCGCTACCTACAATGTCGGAACGACAGTGGTTTCTGCGACGGCCTTGATAGCACCATTCGCTGCCGTGACGATCGAAGAGACGATCGACTCGGGGGCCTACCAATTGACCGCCGCAAGTTGCGAACTCGCGGGCGGCGGGGCTCCAGCAAACGGGAGCGGAACCCTTACGAACAGTGAGCTGTCAATCACGCCATCGGCTGGGGAAAATATCATCTGCACCTTCACCAACCGCCGGCTCCAGCAGCGCGGCAGCCTAACGATCAGGAAGGTTGTGAACGGCGCCGATAAGAACTTCAGTTTCTCGGGCACCACGCCGTTTGGCAACTTCACACTGTCGAATGGACAGACCATAACAAAGTCCAACTTGCTGCCCGGTAACTTTATCATCACCGAGACAAGCGACCCCGATTACTCACTCAATAGCGTCACATGCAATGGAAACTCGAACCCGCCCGTCATCAATTTGAACGCGGGCACGCTGACGATCTTTGTTGCCGCAGCCGATGACGTGACATGTACTTTCCGCAACGGGCAGGTGCGCGACCCGCGGATGCGTGAAGTCTCCCGGCTGTTCATCCACCGCCGTGTCGACAACCTGCTGACACACGGTCCTGACCGTGCACGCATCTTGCGCAGACTGCAGTCACAGGATCCTCCGGCATGCGGTCTCAAGGATGACTGCTCGAGCGAGCCGCCACCGCCGCTGAAACTCGGCGCGGCCGAACCAGGCGCACTTGGTGGAACGAGCAGCGGCTCGGCGCGAATTGGCGGCGTCGGAAGTACCGGTATGCCTAACTATGGCAATCCGGCATTCGGGAACCGGACGTTGAGCAGCGAGCCGTTTGGCGAGCCCTATTCAGGCGGACTGTTCGCCAACGAGCAAGACGATCAGCCTTGGGACCGCCGAGGGTCATCAACGAGCCCGCTGCTGTCCTCCATCGTCGGCCAACTGCAGGGAGCGGCAAGCGGTGGACAAAGCTTCAAGTTCGGCACGAGCCTCAGCGAGCTAAGAGAGTCTGCCAAGTCGGCTCAGGATAAGGACGAGCAGAAGAAGATGAAAGAAGGCGGCCTCGACTATAACGGCCAGATGTATCAAATGCCGAAGAATGCCCTGCACCAGCGGCTGGATATCTGGGTTGAAGGCCAGTACAGCGGTTATAACGACTCGACCGGCGGTCTCCGTCGCGACGGCAACTTTAGGGTACTCTACGTCGGCGCCGACTACTCCGTCGCACCAGGAATCCTCGTCGGTGCCCTCGTACAGGTCGATGACACGCGTGAGGATATCGACGATCCGACACTCCTTGGCGAAGTCGAAGGCACGGGCTGGATGGCCGGCCCATATCTCGGCATCCGTCTGACGGATACCTTGTACTTCGACGCTCGTGCGGCCTGGGGAACGTCAAACAACGACATTTGGCTCCAGGATGCGGCGACCGGCTGGCGTAGCGGCCAGTTCGATACCGAGCGTTGGCTCGCGAATGCGAACTTGACCGGCAACTACCAGTTCGGCAGCTGGCGCCTTTCACCCCAGATCGGCGTCGCCTATGGCAGCGAGTCTTACGACACCTACTTCAACAGCCTCGGCCTAGCCGTTGATGGCGGAAAAGCACGGATCGGGCGCGCAACCGGCGGTGCGGAAGTCGGCTACCAGTTGCGCCATAACGATGGATCGGTTCTTGAGCCTCACATCGGCATAAAGGGCATCTGGAACTTCCAGACCGATGACCTCGTCGTCAATGGTGTAGTCGTCGACACCGAAGTAAGCCGGGCACAAGTCGAAGGCGGTCTGCTTTACCGCACGCCAAGCGGGTTCGCGGTACGAGGCGCCCTCGCCTACGACGGTATCGGCGCGGACGAATTCGAGTCCTACACCGGTCAGTTTTGGGTCAACATTCCCCTCAATTAGGGGAACAAGGGCAGAGCCGCTCCTCCCCCGCAGGAAATCGCGGCTCTGCCCGAAAGATCGGCTCGGTTCGGTTTAGAAAATCTTCGGCTACTGAATTTCCCATACCCTGTCGGGGGCAACCTCGCCCATTCCGCTGCTGCACTGAGCTTGCGCTTTCCTAGCAATGAGCAGTCATTCGGCATGGTTCAATCAGGCTCACCTGCAATGGCCGCAGTTGTGCAGGTTTCTGCGACGCCGGCATGCGTTGCTCGCGCTGCATGCTGTGGCCAGCGTCCCAGAAACCTGCACACAGCAGCCATCAGTGGCGTCATCTCACACGCGGTTTACCCGAATTGATCTTTTATTTTGAGATCAGTTTCTGCAAGTCGCGCCGCTGCAGTTTTTTCTACATTTTTGGCTCGCTCAAGTCTCCATGCTGCGGCTTATATCCGGCCTGTGGTTTTTATACACGGGACATACTCAGGCCGATCTGTTGACATCGCAAGATGCGTCCGTTGCTGAACTGATTCGCCAGACCTGCGTCACGGAGGTTACGTACTATCGTTGGCGCAAGGAATGCTGCGGCCTGAAAATTGTGATAAGCGATGATCGCCATTACAACTTCGATCTCCGACGATCGTTGCCATCAATCGAAGAAAGTCATCGCTCTCTGTGCCTGCGCCAGACAGGCCTATTGAGGTTGCTTTGTGATACGCAGATACGGCTTTGGCTGCTCATACGTGCCAAATCGTGCCTTTGCGTCATCGTCGGAAACAGCCGGCGTGATGATCACATCGTCGCCTGGATTCCATTGTGCCGGCGTGGCAACTTGATGCTTCGCGGTCAACTGCATCGAGTCGATCACTCGAAGTATTTCATCAAAATTTCGCCCGGTCGTCATCGGGTAGGTCAGCTGCAGCTTCACCTTCTTGTCCGGGCCGATAACGAACACCGATCTTACTGTCGCGTTGTCGGCTGGCGTCCTGCCTTCGGACGTATCGCCAGCCTCTGACGGCAGCATGTCGTACAGTTTGGCAACTTTCAATTCAGGGTCGCCGATCAGAGGATAGTCGACCGCGTGGCCGGTGACGTCTTTGATGTCCTGCTTCCATTTTTGATGGCTATCTACCGGATCGACAGAAATCCCAATGATCTTGACGTTGCGCTCTGAAAAATTGTCGGCAAGCCCCGCCATGTAGCCAAGTTCGGTCGTGCATACAGGTGTGAAGTCCTTAGGATGGGAAAACAAAACCGCCCAACCATCTCCGATCCAGTCGTGGAAATTGATCTCGCCGGCAGTGGTCTGCGCGGTAAAGTTTGGCGCTTCGTCATTGATCCTGATAGACATCTTCGACTCCGTTACTGAGGTGACGTGGGTGTGGATGTCCCCGTAAACATCGCCGCGATAGCGACCGTGCCATACTCAATCAGCAAACACAATGAAGCTTGAGACGGTTGGCTGATCTACGCTCAATATTTCGGCTCGGCCACACTAAGATCAAGAGTACGTTGCGATACCTCGGCATCGACGTCGACGCGTAGAGACTCTGCTGTCGATGGTTGAGATGCGTACCGTGATCACAAAGTCGGCCTAGAGTAAGTTTGTTACGGAACGGCGCGGAATGACGTTGCCGCACATTCTGCGGGACATTCCAGGTTGAGAGAGCTTTCTGATGACTGCTTGGGGTCGATTTTGTTGCAAAAGTCGGTTGAGATAGCAGGCGAACAGTGATTCCGTCTTGTCAGGTCAGGCATTGACGGAGATCAGCAATGAT
>JAJFHK010000411.1 GCA_021775655.1 Filomicrobium sp.
GCAAAATTGCTTACCTGCATCAGCCGCCAACGACTGCTGGCGGCACCGGGCTCATCTGGCTGATTGGCCTCAAGTCCGACATGGTCTCGACCAAGGCCGAAGCGCTTCGCGACTGGGCGCCGCAGAATGGTTACGGCCTCACCCGCTTTGATTATTCCGGTCATGGCCAGTCCGGCGGTGATTTCCTGGAAGCGACGATCGGCGATTGGCTGGCGGAATCCCGCGAGGTTTTCGAGAAGGTTACAAGCGGTCCGCAAATCGTGCTTGGGTCTTCGACGGGCGGACACCTGGCGCTACTTCTTTTGCGCGATCTCCTCCAAAATTCTTCGGATCAGGCGTCACGCATCAAAGGCCTCGTTCTCATCGCACCGGCCTGGGATCTGACCGAGGAACTGATTTGGAAAGAGATGACGCCGGAGACGCAGGCTGAGGTCATGGAAAAGGGTGTCACCTACCGACCTTCCGAATATGGCGATCCACTCCCCATTACCAAGAAGTTCATCGAGGAAGGACGTAAGCACGTATTCAAAGGCGGGAAATTCGACCCCGGCCGGCCGATCATTATCCTTCAAGGTCAGCAGGACAAGGACGTGCCGGTCGAACACGTTCGCCAAATGAAGGATGTCGTCAACCCCCAATGGATCGGTCTCACCGAAGTTCCCGACGGCGAACACCGCATGTCCCGCCCGCAGGACCTGGAGCTACTTTTCGCAGCGATTAAGAAGGTCGGTTGAGGCGCGAGCAGCGCCGAAGGGAAGCCGCGGCTGTGCCTCCAATAGCGGACGTTCGCCATATGACACGATGGGCCAGGAACGGACGAACGGAGATTCAATTCTCTTCGTGTTACGACGCTTGGTTTTGTGTGCCTGCTGACGTCAGCAGGACGGCGACAGTCGTAAGCACGAAACCCGCAACCTGGATGGCATCAAGTTTTTCATCGAACATGAAGAAGGCAATGATCGCCGTCACACCCGGCACAAGGAAGAAGAGGTTGGAAACCGCCGAAACGGCGCTTTGGCGAATGAGTACCATCAACAAGAATATGGCACCGATTGACAAGACGAAGACCAACCAGCCCAAGGCGAAGATGAACTCAGGTGTCCAATTGACATAGCGAGTTTCAAAAAGAACAGCACCGACTGCAACAATGAATAACGTTCCGACGTACTGCCAGACTGCACCAGCCAAGAGATCGATGCCGGTTGCAAATCGCTTCTGGTAAATTGTGCCTGCCGTCATTCCGAATAGGGCAAGAACCGTGGCGACTATCATCCCAGAGGTGATATTGCTGTCCGTTGCAAAAGTTAGGTCGATCTTCGGCGCGAGCACCAAAAATACGCCAAACAATCCCAGAGCGAGGCTTAACCAGTGTCGTCCAGTGATGCGTTCACCCAGAAAAGTTCCAGCAACAACGGTTGTGAAGATCGGCTGGGTCGAAACGATGAGTGCCGCAACTCCGGCCGGCATTCCTCGGTGAATAGCCCAAAACACACCGCCCAGATATGCGCCGTGGATCAGTGCGCCAACGATCATGGCGTCAGCGCGCTCACGCCAAGTATGGGTGCGATGCTCCACCACGAACAAGATCGGTACTAGGATGAGCAATACGAGCAAAAAGCGAAGCGAAAGAAAAGTGAACGGCTCGGCGTCCGATGCGCCGAGCCGTGATCCGATGAAACCCGTCGACCAGAGCAGGACGAACACAGCAGGTGCAATTCGCATCATCATCGGTGAATTCCTGCTCTTAAACTTCGGCTCAGGGCGTATAAACGTGTTCAACCGTCCATGCGGGTTTGGGTTGGTCGTGTAGTTGCCAGAAGTGCTCGGCCACTGCATCAGCTTCCTTAGATCCCGCATCGACGAACCCAGCTACCGTCACGGTTGCGACATGTACGCCCTTCTCTTTGAAGCTCTCGAAGAGACCCTGCGCCAATGCTCGGATGCCAGCCTTTCCGATGCTGAGTGACAGATATTCCGGGTGGGGCTGCATGGCAAAACCTCCACCGGTCAATAGAACCGTTCCCGAACCACGATTCGCCATTCCTCGCTCCACGGCTTGCACCGCAGCAAGTGCGCCTCCGACATTCACAGCGAGATCCGTGTTGAAAGTTTCGGCTGGTTGTTCTGCCAAAGTCGCCTGGCGCATTGCAGCGGCGTTGTAATGGAGAACATCAATCCCTCCGAACTGTTGTTCTACGTCCGAAATCAGTGCGGCGACTTGCGCAGGCTGACTCGTGTCCACCGTTCTCACTTCAGCCTTGAACCCCTTGGCCTTCAGCTGATTTGCAAGAGTTTGAGTCTTGTCAGAGTTGCGGGCGCTGAGAATGACTTCGAACCCTTCTTTAGCGAAGCGTTCTGCGGTGGCGAGGCCCATGCCTGGGCCAGCACCGATGCTGAGAAATATCTTCATGTCTTTGTCTCCTTGAGAATTGAATGACGATGAGATAAGCCATAATGACCTTCGGATAATCAGGTCCGAATGCATTTTACTCGTGCAAAATATGCAGGAATTATTCGAGCAGGGCGGTCTTGAACAGTTGGCGGCCTTCGTGGCGGTCGGCGAGACGGGGAGCTTTACCGGTGCCGCAAAGAAACTTGAGCGCGACGCGTCGATCATTTCGCGTCGCGTAAGTCAGCTCGAAGAGCGGCTGGGAGTGAGACTGGTCTCGCGAACGACGCGACGGGTCGCACTTACCGAAGTTGGTTTGCAGTATCATCGCCGCATCCAAAGCATCTTGGATGAATTGGCAAATGCGAGCCGTGAAGCGAGTGACGTAGCATCTAGTCCCCAGGGGTTGCTGCGTGTTTCGCTCCCTGTGACGTTCGGGCGTCAATGGGTTGCACCCTTGCTCCCCGACTTTCTCGCGAAGTATCCCAGTATCCGCATTGATGCACGGTTTACTGACCGGTTCGTCGATGTCGTCGCGGAAGGGTTCGACGTGGCAATTCGGGTTGGCCGGTTACGCGACAGTTCGCTAACAGCGCGAAGGCTTGCAACCTACCGAAACCTTCTTGTTGCAGCTCCTTCGTATCTGGAAATCCACGGACGGCCAAAATCCCCGGAAGATCTCCAGAAACACGCTTGCGTTGGCTTTTCCGGTTATGCGAGTTGGCCGGATTGGCCGTTGTCCAAGGGGAGCAAGCAGCAGAACGTCCGCCCTAATTGTCAGTTGATCGCCGATAACTCAGAGGCAGCCGTCGCTGCGGCGATAGCAGGCACCGGTATTACGTTTACCGCCGATTGGTTGGTCGGCCCTGCGATCCGAGAAGCCCAGCTTGTCGAAGTACTCAAGGGCTGGGGCGGTCAAGGCGACGGTGGCGTGTTCGCAGTGTTGCCGCCAGGACGGTTGGTTCCGACGAAGACCCGCATCTTTGTCGACGAAATCGCCAAGTCGATTAAGTCGGGTTGGAAAAAGAGTTCGGCTGAGATGGATTGAGTACATAGCGACAAGAGTCTGCTCCGGGTCAACCGCGGAAGTCAATCAATTCCCTGGTTCGTCCGTATCAACTCCAGAAGCCGACGTCAGTCTCAGCCCGCTACCGCCAGCTTCGCTAATCCAGCCCCTTGGCCATAGCCGCCACTAGCCCTTCGGCACCGGCTTTTTCGGCAACGGTTTCCGGCACGATCCAGGCGCGCCAACCTTTGCCGGCGACCGGGGCACGGCAAGACAGAGCGCCGTCGAAGATTGCGCAACTCGCATCGGCCCTAATCGTCTTGGCTTCGCGCCGGTCGTGCCGAAGGAACCGAAGGTCCACCGGCTGCAACTTGGCTTCGACGGTCTCCAGATCGATATCGCGAAAAATGCAGGCCGGTTTTGAGCGGCACGCCTGACCGCGTTTGCCAAGAGCAATGGTCGGTCCGAATGCGGCGCTGCGCGTCAGTCGCTCTGCCGACTTATCCGGGCCACGGCTCAAGTAGCAGAACTCATGAATGCAAACCATCGGATCGGCTGTCTTGCTCCACGCTCGCACGCCTTTGTTGCCGACCTCCATGACGATCAAAATGCTGACGCGCTTTTCAATGAGCGGCGAAATATATTTGGCGACCTTTGTCGCGATTCCCGACACAGCTGTTTCGACAAGCCCAGGCTGATCAGGTGCCGTGTCATCTTTCGCAAGGCCTGGTTCGTCAGCAACGGTCTGGTGCTTGCGGCGCACCTTGCGCAGTTTGTCGGCAAGCTCCTCGCCGTCGACGTCCAGCATCTTAGTGGTATCGGCGGCTCGCTCTGCCTCAAACTCGTCGGAGGTTTCTTCAACCGTTTCGTGCGCAATGGTTCTTGGTGGTGTTTCTGTGTTGCTCTCGGAATCTGCCTTGTTATCGGTGTTTGCCTCAGGTTGACGTTTAGCCGATGCATCGCCGCTGTCTGGATCAGCGTTTTCCTGCGCAAGCGCACGCTCGACTGCACGCTTGGCTTCTTCGCGAATCCATTTCGTGTCCTGATCGGCGTTTGGATTTGCCTTGGCCTCGTCGTCGGCAAACTTGCCCGCGATGGCGTCAGCAGCACCTTCGGCGAGTGCCGGAACCGGAAAAAGAGCCGTAATTGCCAGCGCTACGGCGCACGCACACTGGGCGCAAGCTCGCAAGGACATTGTTAATCGCATCGAAATTAGCACTCCCGCAGCCTTCATCAGGCAGCATCAACAATAAGATTAGGGCATCATCGCGCAACCGGCTTGAACATGAACTGAATTCGCCAGCCAGCCTGTATTCACCGAGGTAAACGCCCTGCAATAGCAGCGAGGCCTTCCCGATATGTCGGGTGCCGAAGCTCAAATTTCAAATCCGTTTTGATCCGGTCGTTCCGCACCCTTTTGACCTCTGAATAAAAGCTACGTCCCATTGGCGACAGCTCGGCGTCTTCAAAGGCGACTTCCGGTGGCGCGGGCTGGCCTAGAAGTTTGGCGGCATATGCAATTACATCCTGCGGCGGCGCAGGTTCGTCGTCAGCAACATTGTAAATCGAGTGGGTGCCGGAATGTTCGATGGCAGCTCCGAGGATGCCTGCGATATCGTCGACGTGGATACGGTTGAAGACCTGTCCCGGCTTGACGACGCGACGTGCGCGGCCTGCAAGGATTTGGTTGATGGCACTGCGTCCAGGTCCATAGATTCCGGCAAGGCGGAAGATCTGCACTCGCGGCCGCCCGTCGCCCCCGTTGCCGTCGAGTCCTTGCCATGCCTGCTCTGCGCCAAGCCTCCGCTTCGAACGTTGCGAAGCAGGCGTTGGGGGGGTCGTCTCATCAACCCAGGCGCCGCCATGATCGCCGTAGACGCCGACTGTCGAAAGATAACCAATCCATTCAAGATTTGGGGCTGACGAGATTTCAGAACCGTGGTGGGCTAGAACTGGATCGCCTGCTTCGCTGGGCGGGATCGAGACGACAACGTGCGTAGCCGTTTGCAGGGCTGAGTTCACTTGCGCGCTGGGTGCTGTGCCATCGAAAGTTGCTGCGTCGTATCCGGCCGTCTGGATTGTCGCCGCGCTCTCCGAACTGCGTGACGTTCCTGTCACCTGCCAGCCTTTGGTTTTCAGCCTTGGCGCGAGCGCTTGGGCGCTGAACCCAAAGCCGAAACAAACCATGTGCTTCACCCGGAGTCTCCCGTCAGGGTTTCACGCTGCCACTCCGCAATTACTTGCAAGTCATTTTCATCGGGCAGATAGCGATTGCGCAACGTTTCGAAATCCTGCGGCTCCGTCAATTCGGCAAGTGCCCAAACAGCCATGGCGCGCACGAGTGGAGAATCATCCTGCACAAGCGCTCTTACGTGCTTGATCAGGTTTGCGTCACCTGAGTTCCCCGCCGCGATAAGACAGTTCCTCAAGAAGCGCGCCCGCCCGCTACGTTTTACCGGAGTGCCGGCGAAGCGCTTTCGGAACGCTGCATCGTCCAGGATCAGCAACTCCGCAATCGGTGGGTTGTCGGTCTCCGCTCTCGCGCGTAGCTTCGTTTCGCATGCGGCCTCTGCGAATTTGTTCCATGGGCAGACCGCAAGGCAATCGTCGCAACCAAACACCCGGTTTCCGATCGCATTGCGGAATTCCGGCGCGATATGACCTTGATGTTCAATTGTGAGATAGGCGATGCATCGGCGGGCATCGAGCTGATAAGGGGCGGGAAAAGCGTCCGTCGGACAAACGTCGAGACACTTGCGGCAGGTCCCGCAATGATCGACTTCGCCCGCATCTACCGGCAACTCCGCCTCTGTCAGGATTGACCCTAAGAATAGCCAAGAACCATGTGAGCGTGAGACGAGGTTGGTATGCTTCCCCTGCCAGCCAAGTCCTGCAGATGCGGCAAGCGGTTTTTCCATCAGCGGCGCAGTGTCGACGAATACCTTAACGTCTGCATTTGTGCGGCGCGCTATCAGACCAGCCAATTCCTTCAAACGCCCCTTCATGATGTCGTGATAATCGCGGCCCTTTGCATAAATCGAGATCGCTGAATTCAACGTTGCATTTAGGGAGTCGAGCGGGTCAGTGGTCGGCGCATAGCTCAACCCCAGCATGACGATGCTTCGAGCATTTGCCATCAACTGTCGCGGATCGGCCCGGCGCTCTGCGGTTAGTTCGATCCAGGACATATCGCCATGTCGGCCATGGCGCAGAAATTCCTGTAGCCTCTCGCTGGCTTTTGCCGCACTGGTGGCAGGCGCAATACCGAATGCGTCGAACCCGAGCGCATCGGCGCGCGCTTTAAGTTCCTGGCGCAAAGCGTCACTCACGTTTCCGCGTCCGGAAAACAGAGGAATTGATTTCGATCACAGGCAATCGCGGGCAGATTAGAAGTCGAGGTCATTATAGTGGCGCGGTGGCGGTGTCCCCGGGATGCGATCGGCAAGAAGCGGTCGAAACGCCGGACGTGATTTGATACGCGCATACCAGTCCTTGGTCTGGGGATACTCTTCCCAGGGAATTTCATCGAAGTAGTCGATTGTCGAGAAATGCGCCGAAGCAGCGATATCGGCAAACGACATATCTTCACCTGCCAGCCATCTTCGCCCGTGTGCCAGATACCCAACGTAGCTCATATGGTAGCGCAAATTCGCCCGGATCGCCCTCAAGATATCTGCGTCTGGTGTATGACCGCTATTTCCCGGATTCAGTCTCGCGTAGACTTTTTCGTGCAGCAGTTCACGCGTCACTTCACGGTTGAGCTTACCTTGGAACCAATCGACCAGCCGCCGAACCTCTGCGCGGTCTTCGCGGTTGCCAGGAAAGAGCGGAACGCTGAGCCCATCCACCGGATGCCGTTTGAGTTCCTCCGCAATGTATTCAGAGATGGCGTATGATCCGCACAGAACTGGGCCGGCGTCTATTTCCAGAACCGGCAGTTCGCCGGCCGGATTGAGCTGCAGGAAAGTCAAGCCTAGGTCCCACGGGGTTTCTTCGACCGCCTCGACCTTGACCTCCAACTCCGCCAGCATGACGCGGATGGAGCGCGAGACTGGGCAAAGACGGTAATGGGTTAGTTTATGCATGGAATCAGCCTATGCATGGCACCTTCTACTGCTGCTGTGTACGTCTGTCGGAATGTGACTGCCTGACGGTGAATATCCCTACGGTACGTCCCTAGTTGGAAGCGCTTGGACTCCTGCAGATGAAGCCTCAGCAACTCAAAGACTACATGGATTCGCAATAAAGGACTTGCGCGCCGCGGCCGGGCTGTTTTCCCAGCGACCGAACTGTGGACCGTCGCCGATTATCATGTGGCGCGGATGCGGCACAAGGAACAGCATTATCTGCCAGCCATTTATGGCGGCTTGCCGGACGCATCTGAGCATGGTTCTTGCCGGATGCGGAGCCGTACGAATCGGTAAGAATAGAAAGTCCGGCATCCTCAAAAATAATCAAGCGCCTGTGGATTGGCTATGGCCAACCGACTGGCGCTGCAGAGGGCAAACGACTTTCGGAGAACCGAATTAAATGGAGACGTGGCAAGTAATCCTGCTCGGCTTGATCGAAGGCCTGACCGAGTTCATCCCCGTTTCTTCCACTGGCCATGTCCTGCTTGCTGGACACTTTCTTGGATTTTGTTCTCCTGGAAAAACCTTTGAAGTCCTGATTCAACTCGGCGCAATTTTGGCGATTCTGTCAGTCTATTCAGCCAAGCTTCTGCGACTATTGATCGATCTACCGTTCGACGCGCGGACTCAGAGTTTCGTACTCGGAATCCTCATCGCTTTCCTACCAGCTGCTGTAATCGGCGCGCTGGGCCACTCGTTCATCAAGAGCGTGTTGTTTGAAAGCCCAATGCTGATTTGCACAACACTGATAGTGGGCGGGGTCATCCTACTGATCGTGGATCGTCTCACCCTTACCCCGCGGTATGCCGACGTAATGGATTACCCGCCCTCGCTGGCATTTAAGATCGGATTATGTCAGTGCCTCGCCATGGTGCCCGGCGTGTCACGCTCAGGTGCAACTATTGTTGGCGCGCTGCTGCTTGGAACCGACAAGCGCTCAGCCGCCGAATTTTCGTTCTTCCTTGCCATGCCGACAATGGCCGGTGCCTTTGCCTATGACCTCTACAAGAATTGGTCGGGGATCGATGTATCGGACGCAACCAGCATCGCAATTGGCTTCGTGATGGCGTTCATCACGGCCGTGGTTGTTGTTCGCTACCTATTGGACTATGTCAGCCGCCACGGATTCGCATTGTTTGGCTGGTGGCGGATTATCGTTGGCGGCGTTGGGCTTGGTGCCCTGCTCGTGCTTGGTGACAACAGTGTTTGCGCTTGAACGAATTCCGCAAGGAAGCGGAAAGGAAAAAGTGGACTTCCGTTTTTGCGCAAGCTTGTGGCTGAGTAGATAGACCCAGGCCATTCGGGAGTCATGCCGCGTTTGAAACCGGATTTGACAGAACAGCGTGCAGTTTGTTTGTGTCTTCGGCTGCACGCAGCCGTTCGAGCGTTGCTGGCTCGCGAACCAAGCGTGAGATGCGCGCCAATGCCTTCAGATGATCGCCACTGGCGTGTTCGGGCGCCAACAGTAAGAATATTAGGTCAACCGGTGCGTCATCATGGCTCTCGAATTCAATCGCTTCCGGAAGGCGCCCAAATAAGCAGACAATCCGGTCCAGGCTCTTGAACTTGACGTGTGGAATTGCAATGCCTCGGCCAAGTCCAGTCGAACCCAGCCGCTCGCGTTGCAATAGCGTGTCGAACACATCGCGGGAATCGAGCCCGGTAAGTTCGGCAGCTTTGCTCGCAAGT
>JAJFHK010000412.1 GCA_021775655.1 Filomicrobium sp.
TCGCCTTGTGACTGGCGGACATGGGCGCGAGTGTCGAGTGCATGTGGGCTTTCTGGAGATAACTCGAGCGCGCGTGCCACGTCTCGGTCCGCATGTTCGATGCTTCCCGACTTGAAGTAAGCCCACGCCCGATTGTTGAGCGCGACAGCAAAATCTGGCGCGATCTCTATCGCTTTGTTGTAGTCAGTGATGGCAAGTCCGTATTGGCCCTTAAGCGAATAGGCCAATGCCCGCATTGCGAAAGCATAACTGCGTTCAGCAGGCGGCAGCGGTTGTTCTAGCAGCCTCGTACAAGCCTCAATGCGGCCAATGCCCTGCGCACCGAAGCAATCCTGCTGGGTATCCGCTAAAACAGGGATCGCTGTCGCGATTGCAAGTAGACCCGCGACCAATATGCCGGTGTATGACTTGCGCTGGTCGGTATTGCTCAATGCGATCCTCTGGCCATTGGGCCGCTTATCGTTTCGCGAGGCATCTCGAAAAATGCGGAAACGGGCCAAAAATGCGCCCTGACCGTCTGTCCGGGACTAAAGCTTATGGTTACCGCGTTAACGCAGCCGAATTTGGGCATCGCAAGCTTAACACTTAGCGGGCTCCGGGCATGATAAAACAGCTGCGAGATCCTGCTCTAGTTGCTGTGGAACCTACTGTGCTGTGAAGAACAAGCGTATTCTTTTGATTATCGGCGGCGGAATTGCCGCCTACAAGTGCCTCGACCTCATTCGCCGATTGCGGGAGTTCGGGGCTGGCGTTCGTGTGGTGATGACGCGCGCGGCGCAGGAATTCATCACGCCTCTGTCGGTCTCAGCGCTGACCAATGAGCGCGTCTTCACAGACCTGTTCGACCTCGACGATGAGCGTGAGATCGGTCACATCCGACTGAGCCGTGAGGCCGATGCAATCATCGTCGCGCCAGCCACTGCCGACCTTATCGCAAAGATTGCCGGTGGCCACGCCAATGATCTTGCCACATCGGTGCTGCTCGCATCCGACAAGGCACTGCTATTGGCCCCCGCGATGAACCCGAGGATGTGGCTTAATCCCGCAACTCAGCGGAACGTGTGCCAGCTTGAAGCGGATGGGGTTCGATTTGTCGGACCTGAGGAAGGCGAGATGGCCGAACGGGGCGAAGCCGGCCCGGGGCGGATGGCCGAAACTTCAGAATTGATCTCGGCACTTGAAGCGATGCCAGGTATCGCTGGCTCCGGCAAGGCATTGCTTGGTTCGTTATCAGGCAAGCATGTCGTCATCACCAGTGGGCCGACACACGAACCGATTGATCCGGTGCGCTACATTGCAAACCGTTCGTCGGGCAAGCAGGGGCATGCAATTGCGATTGCGGCCCAACGTGCAGGTGCAAAGGTGACGCTTATCAGCGGCCCGGTCGATTTGCCGGATCCGAGTGGCGTAGATACCTGGCATGTCGAAACGGCTACCGAAATGAAAGATGCGGTTGCAGGAGCACTGCCCGCCGACATCGCTGTTTTTTGTGCTGCAGTCGCCGACTGGAAGGTTGCCGAACAGGTCGGGCAGAAGATCAAAAAGGCAAAAGGTGCGCCGTCGCCGACTCTCAAACTCGTAACCAACCCCGATATCCTCAAAACGGTTGCCTCTCTCAAGTCAGGAAGACCAAAGCTGGTCGTCGGTTTCGCAGCCGAAACAGAGAAGGTTATTGACCATGCGCGTGCAAAACTTGCTTCAAAGGGTTGCGACCTGATTGTTGCCAACGACGTTTCGGCTGCAACAGGCGTCATGGGCGGGGATCGCAACAGTGTGCATCTTGTTACCCACGACGGCGAGATTAGTTGGCCGGAAATGAGCAAGGACGCGGTTGCCGCAAAGCTTATTGACGAACTGGCGCTCCGCCTTGGCGACTCAAAATTGGCAGAGTCGACTAAGAAAAAGCGTGGCCAGAGAAGAGCCCGCGCAAAGCCGAAGAAAACGAAAAAGGTGCGCAAGACATGACCCGGAAGCCGGGCACGAAGGCTGCAACAAAGAATGCGGGCGCATCTGGGCGCGGACCCATAGCCGCCGGTGTTATTGTTCGCGTCGTTAGACTGGCGCACGGTCAAGACTTGCCGATGCCTGCCTACCAAAGCACCAACGCCGCAGGACTCGATCTTCTCGCTGCGGTTGGTTGGGATACGCCGATCACACTATTGCCTGGCTCACGTACGCTTGTACCGACGGGATTGGCGATTGAATTGCCCGAGGGCTATGAAGCGCAAGTCAGGCCGCGTTCGGGACTCGCGCTCAAAAGCGGCATCACGGTGCTCAACAGTCCAGGCACAATAGACGCTGATTATAGGGGCGAGGTGGGTGTCATCCTCGCCAATCTTGGCGGGGCACCATTTGAAATCAGGCGTGGTGAGCGCATTGCGCAGCTTGTTGTGGCACCGGTTGTTCAGGCCGCTCTCATTGAGGTTGAAAGCCTTAACGACACCGAGCGGGGTGATGGCGGCTTTGGATCGACCGGCAAGGCACGCAATACAGATGCGAGTGCGAATACCAAGCCTCGAAATGCGGCACCGGCTACCAACAAGGCCAAGGCCGCAAAACGCACAGGCAAGAAGCCCACAATGGCAACTTCATCAAAGAAGTCCCCAAAGGCGAAAACGCGGCGCTGAACTCCTGTTTGCAATATGAAACCCGGTCGATCAAACCTGCATTTCGACCAACCGAACTTGATGCCGATCACGCAGCCGTCAACGCACTGTCATTCCCATTGTCTTCGCCGTGAGATGTCTTGATCTCGTCGATAACGTTCCGTGAAAACTCGCGGGCGGGACGTGATGGATTCTTGATTCTCATTGATTGGAAAACCGCGCCGCACTCAGGCAGCTTAATTGCACACGGGGCGAGCGAGAAAAACAGTAATAATTGACT
>JAJFHK010000413.1 GCA_021775655.1 Filomicrobium sp.
GCATGGCGCAAACGACAAACCGATGCCGTTGCTCTTGAGCCAACCAACGATGCAAACGGCTGAAAGATCCAATGAGCGCGCTTCCACCTGGGTCGACTATTGGAATCCTCGGCGGTGGTCAGCTCGGCCGCATGTTGGCGATCGCGGCATCGCGTCTAGGCTTCCAGGTCCACATTTATTCTGACACATCAGGGCCCGCGTTCGACGTCGCAGCCGGCCACACCGTGGGGGACTACAATGACACCGGCGCCATCGCCGCGTGGGCGGAGAAAGTCGACGTGGTCACTTATGAGTTTGAAAACGTACCACTAACCGCAGCTGCAGCGGCAGCAGCAATCAAACCGGTTCGCCCGAACGCGCGCGCGCTTGAAGCTGCCCAGGACAGGCTAACTGAAAAACGTTTCATCGCCGACCTTGGACTGGCAGTCGCACCGTTTGCGCCTGTCGATGACTACGAGAGCCTTGAGACGGCGCTCAACGAAATTGGCACGCCTGCGATCCTCAAGACACGTCGGCTTGGTTACGACGGCAAGGGACAGGCACGGCTTACGACTGATGATGACGCAAAGTCCGCACTCGATACGATCGCCCACGCTCCGGCGATCCTTGAGGGATATGTCGAATTCGAATGCGAAATCTCGATCCTATTGGCCCGGGCGGTCGATGGGAGCACCGCCTGCTATGACATTCCACTCAACACCCACGTCAATGGCATCCTGGCGACATCGACAATCCCGGGACCGCTACCCGACCCAATGACCGAAAAAGCCATCGACGCAGCCAGCCGCGTTGCATCTGCCCTCGATTACGTCGGCCTCATCACCGTGGAAATGTTCTACGCCGGTGAAAATTCCGACCAACCCCTTATCGTCAACGAATTCGCGCCCAGGGTTCATAATTCCGGTCACTGGACACTCGACGCCTGTGCCGTCTGCCAATTCGAGAACCACATTCGCGCAGTGGCCGGATGGCCGATTGCGGCAACCACGCGCCATTCCGACGCGGTCATGACCAACCTGATCGGTGCAGATGTTAACGATTGGCCCACACTCGCCGGTGAACCCAACGCTTGTTTGCACCTCTACGGCAAGAACGAAGCCCGTGCAGGCCGAAAAATGGGCCATATCACCCGACTAGCACCAATAGCATCCTAGCCACAGAGCCATGGACAGCCGAACGGACTGAGTGTGGACAATACAGCTAGAACCGTGGTATCCACCCGACAATCCGTAAATGTTCCGCCGCTGAGCGACGGGCCCCGCGCCCGATCAGCGACTCATACCGACACTTCGAAATCAGCTGGCTTCTGCCGCTCAGAGAAAAGGATAGGGATACGCGTGCAGGTTCTCGTTCGCGATAACAACGTCGATCAGGCTCTCAAGGCGCTTAAGAAAAAGATGCAGCGCGAGGGCATTTTCCGTGAGATGAAACTCCGGAACTATTATGAAAAACCCTCTGAGAAGCGTGCTCGAGAAAAGGCCGAAGCCATTCGCCGCGCCCGCAAACTCGCTCGCAAGCGCTTGCAGCGCGAGGGTCTATTGCCGTCGAAGGCGAAACCCCGGACTGCAGGCGGCCGCTAACCGCGACATCAACCGGGCAGGACAAGATTTGAATAGGCCGACCCTACTTGCACGGGTCGGCCTTTTTCATTGCAAATGTGAGACCAAGTGCGACGGGCTGCCTATCCTGCCGCCGCCATCGGCTTGGTTCTTGGCGCACGCAACCTGTCGATCCACGCATTGATGGCTTCAAACGAACCATAAAGGTAATGGTCCGAGTGGCCGGCCTCTGGAAAGGTGACAATCTCTGCCGGCCCAGGTGCGCTTGCCGCCACCTTCCGTCCCATCTCGACAGGAATAACGAGATCCGCCTCTCCGTGAACAACCAGTATCGGCGCACTGACATGCTGCAGGTGCTGCAACGTTTCGTAACGATCGCGCATCATCAAGCGTGCGGGCAGATAAGGGTAGCACAGCTCGGCAACATCAACGATTGAGGTATAAGGCGCGTCAAGTATCAAACCTGCAAGCGGACGTTCGCGAGCAAGTTGAACAGCGATACCGGATCCAATGGATTCGCCATACGCAATGATATCTTCTGGATCAATTCCACGCCCAACGAGCGCGTCATATGTCATGACCGCATCAGACACATTCGAACGCTCCGACGGACGTCCTGTTGAACCCGAGTAGCCCCGGTAGCTCATAATGCAGACGCCTCGTCCGAGTTTCTGATAATTCGAAATTCGCTCTGCCCGGTCGGCGAGCGTACCTGCATTACCGTGGAGATAGAGAAGCGTCGGTTGCCCAGGTGCAGCCGGCGAATACCAAAGGATGATTTTCTCGCCGTCTGCGGTTTCCAGCGTCTCCTCTCGCACCCCCACGAGCTCCGCCTCGCCAGGCTTCGTGTATGTGGAATCTGCCAAATACATCAGCGCCCGCTCGACGCTGGGTGCACCTAAGACAACGACAAGTGCGATTAGTAAGACAATCGCTAACAAAATCCCAAACCAGACCATCAAACGTTCCCAGCCTCAAACCCTGACAAACAATGGCAAATGTACTTGTCGCGCGAGATTGCGCAAATCCATCAGCCAAATCCAGACCCTTACGTCCATTGCAGTAACCGTGAGCTGCAACCTTCGTTCCAGCGGAGTTGTACGAAGAGATGTCGGAAATCAGCGGCAAAGCGCACCTTGGACAACAAGGTCAACTCAACATTGAAAAAAAATCGGCTGTCGGAAAACGCTATTGCCTCACCGTTTCAACAGGCTCGTCGAAGCATGCCAACATATGCTGAACGCGCGCTTGACCGGGCAGGTGGCCCCAGGCTGAACCTTTGGTCTTGGCCAGCCACGGTCCGAAATCAACCACCGTCTGCCTTAGGAAAATACCTTCGTCACGCCCATAATTTATTGCCCAGCAGTCTGCTTCCTTCTCGCTGTCGGGCGAAGGGTCATACCAATGCCCGAGCACATGGTGAGCACATTCGTGGGCGTAGAAGAAAATCTGCAGTGCGTTTGGCAACGTCCGCATTACCTCCGGGTCGACGAGAATGTAGGGTACCGTATTGACGACCCATGCTCGCCCAACATCGCCAAGCTGTAAGACATTTACGGCGAGCACCGAACGGCCCCGAAAATCCGTGCAGCTCATCGGCTTGCCCGCAACGCGAAAGCCGGAGCCTGCTGCCTTTATCCGGGTCATGGATGGAGCCAGCAGCACGATTGCAAGTGCCAAGACCGTCAACAGGCGGACCAAGGAAGGCTCCTTTGTTCGCGAATTCCGATTCGATGATGATACATCACCGGGAGAGCCCGCAAAGACCATCTATGAAGTTAGCCCCTTCAGTTCTCGTGACAATTTTGTTACCGGACCTCTAAAGGAACTCCTTACCCGCCCTATTTTTCAGAGTAACTTGCTGGATTTTCTATGAATTGCCAAATGCGCTCATAGAGGCCGTCGCGCACCAGTGTGTTGTGATCACCCCCTGCGATCACCACGAAAGCCTTCGGTTCCGGTGCCAATTTAATCAATTCCTGCGCCTGCTCAAACGGAATGACGGTGTCCTGATCGCCGTGCGCAATCATCACCGGAGCCTTCAC
>JAJFHK010000414.1 GCA_021775655.1 Filomicrobium sp.
GAATTGATATTTTTGACTTCATGGGACCGAGTGCGCCATTCAAATTCGATTGGGCCGACAATTCATTGGAGGTCAATGACTGGGCGGTTCCTCTCTCAACAAGGGGAATGCTTTGGACACGCATCTATCTTGGATTCGCACGCGATCGATTAAAGGCCGTCCATAAAGCAATGCCAGCCTCCCTGAAGAGGCTCACGTCATCAGTGATGTCCGCAATTCTGATGGTTGGATAAGGTGTGATTGGACAGACGCTCACCGTCCCGTCATTTGACGCCGAGCTTCTTCTGTAGGTTTGACGACGACGTTGTGTATTGGAACAGAAGCTTCTTGTCGGGATAAATGTAGCGGTGCGCTTGCTGCGACATCAGTGCCGCCTCATGGAACCCTGACAAGATGAGTTTGAGCTTGCCAGGATAAGTATTGATATCGCCGATTGCGAAAATACCTGGCTCGCTGGTCTCGAATTTCTCCGTATCAACCGGGATCAGATTTTCTTCTAAATTGAGACCCCAGTTGGCTATCGGACCGAGCTTCATCGTCAGCCCGAAGAACGGCAGCACTGTATTTATGGCGATGCGTTCCTCGCCCTCTTTCGACTTGATGGTAACCCCTTCAAGCTTGCCATCCACCCCATCCATCGATGTCATCTGACCGATCATCAGACGCATTTGCCCTAATGCGACAAGTTCGCGCATTTTTTCAACTGAGTGCGGCGCTGCGCGGAAATCATCGCGCCGATGCAGTAGCGTTAGCGAATTTGCAATTGGCTGCAAGCTCAGCGTCCAATCCAACGCCGAATCCCCGCCACCGACGACCAGGATATCCTTGTCACGGAAATCCTCCATTCGCCGTACTGAGTAATAGACCGATGTTCCCTCGTAACCCTCGATACCTTGTAGTGGCGGCCGCTTTGGTGTGAAGGAACCTCCGCCAGCACCGACAACAATGACCTTGCAGAAGAAGCTCCGTCCGACGTCTGTCTTCAAGTGAAATCTTCCATCGTCCAATTTTGTCAATGAATCGACCCGCTCATTGAGGTGAAATGTTGGATCAAACGGCTTGATCTGCTCCATGAGACGGTCGGTCAGCTCCTGCCCTGAGACGACCGGCAGGCCGGGAATATCGTAGATCGGCTTCTCAGGATAAAGTTCGGCGCACTGACCACCAACTTTGTCCAGAATATCGATGAGGTGGCATTTGATATCGAGTAACCCGAGTTCGAACACAGCAAATAGTCCTACCGGCCCGGCGCCAATAATGACGACATCGGTTTCGACCGGACCATCCGAAAATTCGTTCTGCGGCAATTCCATGCAACTACGTCCTTGTCATGTAGAAATGGGCCGAATGCGTCTTGCAACACGCTCAAGTCACCCAGCAAGCAATTCAATTGACACTTCTTAGCGATGTTAGCCTGTCATGGGGCACCGCAGACCAAACATCAGCCGGAAACTTCAAAACTGCTTGTTTGGGACTTGAACGATTAGCCCATCGAGTTCTTCGGTGACTTTGATCTGACAGCTAAGACGACTTTCTTCACGCACATCAAACGCGAAGTCGAGCATGTCTTCTTCCATCTCGGCGGCCTTACCGGTCTTCTCACGCCAATCTTCGGCAACGTACACATGGCACGTCGCACATGCGCACGCCCCGCCGCATTCGGCTTCGATACCTGCAACATCTGCGAGTTTTGCAACTTCCATAACCGTCTGGCCAACCGTTGCGTCAACGGTCTCGCTGGTTCCATCAGGCTGGATGAATGTAATTTTTGCCATCTGCGGCTATCGGCTCCTTGGCGTCTTTGCAGCGTCACTATGGTGAGCAGGCCTCATCTGGAAGACCTTACCGGAGCCTGGCAGTCAGCGCAGCGCTGCAACCTCCGCCGCTCCAAGCGACCGACACTTAGACGCCCATCGGGCCAGCTTCAAGCCCGCGCAATGGCGCAGGACAGCGAAGAACCTGCAAAACAATGTGAATCAGGGGTGGCTATTGGGATGACTTGTGGAGTGGAGCCGGACCGGCCGGAGATTCAGCCGATTTCTCCAAGCGTGACCTTGGCGGCTTCTGCAACCCGCTCAGCGGACACCGCCCGGTCTTCAGCCGTGGCACAATTCCCCTCAGCACGCTCAGCGGCCTGCCCCAAGTGAAATGCTCCGACCGCTCTTGCTGTACCTTTCAAGGTATGCGCAGCCATGGCCCAAGCCGCTTTGTCGTTGCATGACCGGCGAAGTGTGGCGACGGTCAACTTCACTTGATCCCTAAAAAGGCCCAGAACCTCACGTTGTAGCGACATATCGTCTAGCGTATAGCGGCGCAGATGCGCCAAATCGAGGATCGCCGGTGCGGCCTCCTCCGTACGTTCGGGCTGTTCCACCCTTGCAGGCATCGTCTCGGCCAACATCTAGAAAACTCCCTGCAAAGCTTCAGACGGATATTGTCCTGGCTTCATCCACACAATTCGCTAACGTGATCGTGCCATCAGCAACGAAACATCACGTGAACTCTGATCCTCAAATTTTTCACGAAGCAGACAGATTATATTAATGAATTCCGTTGCTTCCTCACCCATATCGGCCACGGTTTTGCCCTCAATCTGCTCTAGCGCTTGGATCGGGTGGGCAGACAAATTTGGGGGCGCGCACCGACGCTGGCACGAATTCGCGTCGGATAACGCAAACAAGAGTTTGAGCTCACGCCACGGTTCGGATTAACATTCCCCAGTGCCAATCGGGGAATCAGGCACGACTTTCGGACGGGTGGATGGCTCACGACAAAAAGATTTCGGACGAAACGGAGACAGATCTTGCTGCGACCGGAACCGACGGGGCTCCGCGGTCGCCGAGCCTGAACGCGCGCTTGTCCGCCGCTTCGGCATTGTTAGACGAGTCCAAGGCAACCGAACCGGCCTCGAAGGTGGACGATATGGCAGCACGCCGATCTGAACTGGCCAAGGGGACACTCCCGCCGCCTGTACCAGCGTCGGCTCCGCCAATCGGCAAAGCTCCGCCGCCGCTTCCCCCAAGCCCGCCGCCAATTTCAACGGAATCACAAAAAGCCGCAAACAAGAGTGCGCCCGATAAAGCCTCGGAAAAGTCCGTTGACAGCAAATCCTCGCCTTCAAAGGTGCCGGAATTGACTGCCATCCTTGCGAAGGCCCCCGTAAAGGAAGTGCCTGAGTCGAAGCCGGCTCAATCGATAGCAGCTGTATCGAAGTCAACTAAGGGGCAATCATCTCCAGCTCCCACTCCGCCGGAACCCAAACTCCCAGAGGGCAAGGGAACCAATTCAAGCGCGAAAAGCCCCCCTCAGGAGCCGGCACCAACATTGAGCTTCTTCGCAAAATTGAATGCTGAGAAAGACGGCAACTTGGCAACGTCTGCTGCGTTGCAGCTGCCTGCGCCCGCCGAAACCATAGACGACGAAGAACCTGTAACAGTCGCCGAACCCAAGACGCTGGATACGTCCGAATCCGCGCAACCTGCCCAACCGCCAGAAGATGAGCCGACCCGGGCGACCCGTAGCTCCCGCCGAGAAGCCCGTCGCCGGCCAGCCGGCCCCGTGCGCGAGCGCCTTGCTGCAAATGATGACGCACCTTCAATTGGCGGCCTGATCTACGCTCTCCAGCAAAAACCGTCCACCAAACCTTACCAGTATGCGGCCATAGGCAGCGTCGTTTGGGCGGCCTTGGGGGCATTTGCGCTTTGGCTCGTTCTAGCAGCAGAACCCGACCCGTACGCCGCCCTGCTACAAAAGCCCACTACGTTCCTGATGTTCACCGCTGTCCTGGTGCCCATCATGGTCTTTTGGTTCCTAGCTTTGTTAGCTGCACGATCCGACGAACTGCGGCTCAGATCGTCCACCATGGCTGAGGTCGCGATCCGGCTCGCTGAACCCGATCGCCTGGCGGAGCAATCGACAGCCTCGCTTGGCCAAGCCGTCCGTCGTCAAGTCGGCTTCATGAACGACGCCGTCAGCCGCGCGCTGGGCCGCGCCGGCGAACTTGAGGCTCTTGTCCATAACGAAGTCTCAGCCCTTGAGCGCTCTTACGACGAAAACGAACGCAAGATTCGCGGCCTGATCCAGGAATTGTCCGGCGAGCGCACCGCTCTTCTCACCACGAGCGAAGACGTCCATTCCACGTTGAGGTCCCTTGGAACCGAAGTACCCGACCTGATCGACAAGCTATCGGGCCAGCAGCTTAAGCTCGCTCAAATTATCGAAGGCGCAGGCGAAAACCTGACGTTGTTGGAAACTTCACTTTCGCAAGGCGCCCGCCAGATCGAGTCTTCGATCGGCAATCGCACAGAACAACTTCAATCCGTTCTTGAAAATTACACCGGCGCAGTCGACGGTGCCCTTCAAGCGCGTACCGAACAGATGCACACCATGCTGTCGGATCACACGCGCACGCTGGGCTCGACCTTGTCTGAAACCACCGAGCATCTCGACAAGTCGCTTGGCACGCATGGCAGCGAAGTCCGCACCATGCTCGAATCCCATACCGGCAAGATGGGCAAAACGCTGGGCGATACGACCGGCCAGATGCAGGGCATGCTAGAGACCTACACTGGTGCATTGGCCGAAGCCCTTGCGAGCCGCACCGAGGAAATGCAGGAAGCGTTCGAGGGTTATATGCTGACCCTTGACACCTCGATTTCGAATCGAACTGACAATCTGCAATCCGTCTTCGAGGCCTACGCTCACGCTCTAGACACAACGCTAGAAAGCCGTGCTCAAGCACTAGACAGTCAGCTAGTTGCCCGCACCCGCGCACTCGATGACGCCTTCAACGATCGCCTGCGTCTGTTCGACGAAACGATCGTGCGCACAACGTCCGCCATTGACGACGCGGTCGGCGAAAAGGCTGTCGCTCTGACCAGCGCACTCGACTCCCACGCGAAGAATTTCCGCGATACGCTAACTCGCCAGACGGCTGACATCGACGATACCCTGACGAACGGCATCTCAGCCGTCCGCCGGTCGAGCGAAAATGTGACGCGGCAATCCCTCAAAGCTATCGAGGGCCTTGCCAGCCAGTCAGACCTCCTCAAACGAGTTTCCGAAAACCTGCTCGGTCAGATCAACTCCGTCACCAACCGCTTCGAGAACCAGGGCCAGCTCATCATGCAGGCCGCCAATGCTCTCGAGAGTGCCAATTATAAGATCGACTCCGCCCTCAAACAGCGCCACTCGGAATTGTCGGGAACCCTGGACCGCCTATCCCACAAAGCCGATGAGTTCTCGCAATTCATCGAAGGGTATTCGACTTCCATCGAAGACCAGCTATCGGTTGCTCAGACCCGTGCTAAAGCAACGGCCGAAGAGTTACGGCAGGGCGCCCATACCCATCAACGCGAAACACTCGCCGACCTCGAACGATTCAGCAATGAGGCTGGCGAACACAGCCAGCGCGCGCTTGCCGACCTGCGCCAGCGCTTCTCACACGTCTCCGAAGAAGTCACCTCGCAGTTCGGCAATCTCAACTCACGTATTGACGAAAGCTCAGGTGAAGTCCGCCAGCGCACTCAAGAAGCCGCGCGCATGATCGAAGAAGAGCAAGCGCGGCTGCATGAAAAGCTGCAAAACATTCCTACCGCCTCACGAGAAAGCGCAGAGGCCATGCGCCGCTCGCTGCAAGATCAGTTGAAAGCCCTCGATCAGCTTTCCAGCATCACGCGGAATGAAGCCCGTAATCGCGATGTCTCTGAGCCTAGCCACCACCGTTCCTCTCCAGCCCAGATCACGGCTGACCCGGCCTCTTTACGCGCGAGCTACGACCGCGAGTCTCATCCCAGCGACGGCTCCGACACCGACCGGCAGCTTTCAAGCCTGACCTCGAGCCTTGCACGCGAGCTGCATTCGCGTCCGCTACGCGCAGGGGGGCAGGCAACCAACGGCGCACAGCCCGGTGCGAATACTTCACCACCTGGACCTGCAGCACCAGCAGCCGGACAGCGCCCTACCGCATCGCCAATTCAACAACAACCATCCGGCCCCGCATCGCGCGCTGGCGCAACCACCCGCAGACCGACCCAGGCAAGCATGGAGCAAGCTCAGGGTGACGGCTGGTCGCTAGGAGACCTCCTCAAACGAGCCTCGCTGGACGATGACGCTGCTGGAAGCGCTTCCAACCCGCCGCCTTCAGCCCCTGATGCTCCCAGTGGAACGCTGCCGGATGTGTCATTGATGGTGCAGGCTATAGACCCGGCAACGGCAAATGAGATTTGGGAGCGCTTGCGCTCAGGACAACGTGGCATCCTCGTCCCCAGCCTCTATCCACCCAACGCCCGATCGGCATTCGACGAATTGTGCCGCCGCTACCAGTCTGAAGCGCCCTTGAGAGAATCGATCGACCGCTTCCTTTTGGATTTCGAACACCGGGTCCGTGCGGCTGAAAAGAACGACCCCACCGGTCGGCTCGTCCAGAATCATCTCTTATCGGACATGGGCCGGGCCTACTTGTTTCTTGCCCATGTCAGCGGCCGGCTCGACAGCTAAGCGCTTGAGCGAAGACCACCATAAGCATTGCCCCGCGCGCGAAGCCGCCGTTGTCTTGCCGCATTGAACCACATCAAATATTTGGTGACGGTTTCCAGCTCGAGCAAACAGACCATGCCAGCCTTGTCGCAATCGGACATCGAACTTGCCGATATTCGTATCGAGACATGGCCACTCTCCAGCCCATTCGTCATCTCTCGCGGCGCCAAGTCTGAAGCCCGGGTCGTCGTGGTCGAACTCAGCTCCCATGGCCAAACCGGCCGAGGCGAAGCGGTTCCCTACACACGCTACGGGGAGACTGCCGAAGCCAGCATAACCCTCCTTCAACAGTCATGGCCATTGGATCGCGCAGGCCTACTCAAAGCGATGCAGCCCGGCGCCGCACGCAACGCGCTCGATTGTGCGCTGTGGGATCTCGAAGCAAAGGTTTCCGGAAGGCCCGTGCA
>JAJFHK010000415.1 GCA_021775655.1 Filomicrobium sp.
CATATACGCAACGTCCCTGAAGGCCTGAATGGTTCAGGTGGCGCGCGCTTGATGCCAGCAAGCTAACAGGCAGAGGATTGCGTATATCGAACGGGCAACCCGGCATGAATGATTGTTGGCTGTGCGGCATCGCGAAAGACACGCTTACGGCATGAACGATCGCCCCGATACAAGAGACGTTCTCATCAACCTTGCCGCATTTCAATGCGCATGGCTGTCGCTCGCGCTGGGCGCCGCTCACGGCCTAAGCGGTGTCGGGATCGTCGTGGCGATTGCGGTGATGGTGCTCCACCTGCGCCGCTCGCCCGATGTGATTGCGGAAGCCAAGTTGATGACCGCCGCCTTGCTCCTGGGGATCGTTGTTGAATCCGCATTGATGGCAGGGGGCCTTATTGTGTTCGAGCAGAACTCATCTGCATCCGGCCAATTGTCTTACATAGCACCAGCATGGATTTTGTCGCTGTGGCCCGCATTCGCGACGTTGCTCAACGTGACCTTGCGGCCATTTCGGAAGTGGATCGTTGGTGCAATCGTAGTTGGTGCGGCCCTTGTTCCCGCCGCCTATTGGGCCGGAAAAGTGCTTGGCGCGATGATTATTCCGGAGCCGGCGCTGCGTAGCCTTGCGGTTATCGGCCTCGCGTGGGCGATCGCCTTGCCGGTGCTGTTTGCGCTAGCCCGGTTTTGGGACGGCTGGCGCGACGCGTGAAGATCACGCCTCAGCCGCCTGCTCATCGAGGATCCGCTGTTCCGCGCGCAGGCCGAAGTACAGGCAACCAGACATACCAAGCAATACAATCGCGAATGGGAAGCCTGTTGCTATGGCCGCGGCCTGCAAAGTAGCCAGTCCGCCGCCGAGCATCAACGCGATTGCAACGAGACCTTCGAACACGGCCCAGAAGATGCGTTGTGCAACAGGCGGATCCATCTTGCCGCCCGAAGTGATTGTGTCGATGACGAGTGAACCGGAATCGGACGATGTCACAAAGAATACGACAACGAGTACGATGCCGATAAAAGAAAGAATTCCCGACAGCGGCAAAGGTTCAAGCATTTTGAAAAGAGACAGCTCCGGTTGCCATGTGGTGACCGTATTGGCCACGCCCTGATAGCCACCCTCGATGAGCTGCACCAGCGCCGTCCCCCCGAAAGTCGTCATCCACAAGACCGAAACAAGGGTGGGTACAAGCAGAACGCAGATAATGAATTCACGAACCGTTCTCCCACGCGAGACCCGTGCAATGAACATACCCACGAACGGCGACCACGAAATCCACCACGCCCAATAGAATGTCGTCCAGCCATGCAGGAATGTCTCATCGCGACCGACCGGGCTAGACAGTGGTACGACCCGCCAGATGTAACTTGCCAAGTTGTCAAAGAAGCCGGTGAAGATCGCCAGTGTAGGACCCGCCACGATGACAAAAATCAAAAGTAAGAATGCCAGTACCATGTTGATTTCCGACAACCGTTTCACCCCGGCATCGAGCCCTGCCACCACCGACAGCGTCGCCATGCCGGTGATCACCCCGATTAAGATCACTTTGTTGATGTCGGTTGCTGGAATGCCAAACAGGAAGTTCATCCCGGCCAGCGCCTGTTCCGCGCCAAAGCCAAGTGATGTCGCAAGCCCGAAAAGAGTGGCGAAGACAGCAAGCGTATCGATCAAATGGCCCGGCCAGCCCCAAACCCGGTCGCCAAGCAGCGGATAGAAAACCGAGCGGATCGTCAACGGCAGCCCGCGGTTGTAGGTGAAGAAGGCAAGCGCCAATCCCACAACAGCATAGATTGCCCACGGGTGCAGGCCCCAATGATAGATTGTCGCCGCCATCGCCGTATCGCGTGCACGCTCGACGTTCTCGGGCAAGACGAACAGCGGCGGTTTCTGAAAGTGGGCGACCGGCTCCAGCACACCAAAGAACATCAAGCCAATCCCCATCCCGGCAGCAAACAGCATGGCGAGCCAGCCCGTGAATGAGAATTCAGGCTTTGCGTCCTGCCCGCCAAGTCGGATGTTACCGAACGGGGAAACGACGAGATACAACGTGAAAAGAACGAACACGTTGCCGGCAAGAATGAACAACCAATCAAAGTTCGATGTTAGGCCGGTGCGAAGCCCCTCGAAAAATTCCTTTGTTATCGTCGGGAACGCCAGCGTCACGGCCACGAAAAGTATGATCATAACTGCCGATATGAAGAAAACTGGATTGTGAACGTCGAATCCGAAAGCTTCGACGTTATCCTGTCCAGTTTCGTAATCGGTGTCGTAACTAGTCAGATATGTCTCTTCGTCGATCCGCGATTGTTCGCTCATGCCGGTCGCGCCCTCCATCAGGTCTTACCTTAATGGCCGGCACGGTCGGTCATTTGCGCGGAACGTGCAAGGGCAGGCTTCAACAGGTTTTGGAATTCAAACGAATAAAGTGATGGCGCGTTCGATGAACGCAACGACGCTGACTGGAGCCTTGTGCGTCATAATCGTAAGTGTGGTGGCAGCCGAAATGCCCGTCGAAGCTCCAATACAGGTTCCAGCTGCAATGGCATGCAGCGTACCTGTCCTTGGACGCCGCGGTTGCACGGCCGGCGCGTCGATGATTACGGCCTCGTCGGCATCGCCAAACCGCCTATACTCGTCTGGAAGCGTGACGATGAGACAATGCGTGCCGCCATCGGCGAGCCGATGAATTTCGTCATGCGAAAGATACACCCTGCCGGATTGCTCTGACCAACAATCGAGCCGGGATACCGTTGTTCGGTTTTCGGCATCCGCCGAATTTTGACCGACCGACATACGCAAAACTCCAGACCTGACGGGCGATATCACTTCTGCAGCAAACCGCCGCACAGAGCATAATGATGGTTCTTTACGACATTGTCATGGCTATTTTTGAAAAAACAGCTCAACCAATCGGTCCAATGGCTTGGAATCGCCCCAGGAATCGATCCGCCGGATTCTTGCCATGACTTGAAAGAGTGGCGCCTGCCGCTACTTGCGCGCAATCGCCGGCAGGATCAATTCTGCCGTTTCGGGTTCCAGGCACAGGCGGTCGGAACATGCCTGCAGGCTCAGCGTCATCCTTAGCGCTTCCGATTGATTATTGCCGTCATTCGGGATCGAGAACGTCAAAGCAACCTTGCCATCGTAAAGCTGTAGGGGGTCTTCATGAAATCCTAGCTTGCGCGATGATCCCGCCGGATAATGGATCTCTTTGGGTTCGCGACCATCGATCATCAATTTCGTCGGGATCAGAAAATCTTCTGTCGGTGTGTTCGAATTGACGTGCCAACCCGGAGCGAGGTCCAGAACGATGCGGGCAGAATTGCCCTCTCCGTCGCGTTCGGCTGAAACCCGCACGGCACCCTTGCCGATGGATTGCCGGGCGGCGACATCGCCATTGCGATGCTTGTCAAGGGCAACGAGTGTCCCGGCCATCGCCAGCGGCGTCCGCTTTGCCAGCCCCGAGAGGGAATCGGCGAGTTGGTCAGCGGCGTGACGCCACCGCGGATCCTGATCGCGACGGGTGAGCAAAGTATAGAGTTCGAGTGCAGTTCCATTGGCTCCCTGCAGATCACCGTCATCGTATTGCTTGGTGCGCACAAAACCGGTTGCGGCTGCTGTCAGGTAATAGTCGCCTGCCTCAGCGTCTGCGAACTGCTCAATGAGTACTTCGGCAGATTTGGTTGCAAGCTCCAACCATCGCTTTTCGCCGGTGGCGTCATAGAGTGCCAATGCAGCAAGTCCCGTTCCCGCATGGTCGGCCTGGGTCGCAGAAAGTCCCGTGCTTTTCTCAAAATAGGCCCGCTGCATATCTGGCGTTCCTGCGCCAAGCTTTTCGATGAGCACGCCCATCGCTTCTTCCGCGGCCTCAAGATACTTCGGTTCCGAAAGTACAATCGACGCCTCAGCCAACGTCCGGATCATTGCCGCATTCCAATCGGCGATCACCTTATCGTCGCGCAAGAGCTTCGGGCGTTTGTCTCGCGCCTTATGGAGTTTTGCCAGCACAGTATCCAGCTTGGCATTGAAGGCTCCGATATCCAGTCCGTTGGCAGCGGCCAGCTCAGACATTGGCGCGACAAGGCGCAGCGTATTGAGGCCCTCGTGGTTGCCCTCTTTGGTGATGCCAAAAATATTCGTGGCAAATTCGGAGTCACTACCTACCGCCGCATCAAAGTCGGATTTCGACCAAAGGTAATAGACGCCCTCTTTTCCATCCGTCTCCGCATCAAACGCCGAAGCAAATCCACCCTCTTCCGTCGTCATGTCGCGCATTACGAAGTCGAAGGTCTTGCGGGCTGCATCGCCATAAAGCCGCCGACCTGTCATCTGGTAGGCCTGCACCAGAAGGCGGCCGATCAGCGCTTGATTATAGAGCATCTTCTCAAAGTGCGGCACGGCCCAACTGTTATCGACGGCGTAGCGATGAAAGCCGCCACCGACATGGTCGTGAATGCCTCCACGAACGATGTTATCGAGCGTCAGTTCGAGCGCTTCGCGCGCCATTGGGGCGTTTGAACGGATTGCCCGCTGGTAGAGAAATGACAAGACCTGCTCACGCGGGAATTTCGGCGCTGTACCGATGCCCCCGTTAAACACGTCAAATCCGGACAACATTGCTAGGCTGGCGCGCGTCAACAGCTTAGGTGTGATCTCGACACGGGCTTGCTTGCGTTTGTTGATCTTCCCGATGAGCCCGGCAACGCGCTCAGCGTCAGCTCGCAGGGCTGCTTCCTCATTCTTCCACGTGTTGGAAATTCGCCCGAGCAATTCGGTGAATTGCTGTGCGGGAGCATAGGTCAGCGCGAAGAACGGCTTCAAGTCCGGCGTCAGGAACACCGAGTTCGGCCAGCCGCCGGACTGAGCAATAAGTTCGGTTGCGATCATGTAGGTCGCGTCTACATCCGGGCGACGC
>JAJFHK010000416.1 GCA_021775655.1 Filomicrobium sp.
TGATGGGAGGGACGATCGTCGCCGAACAAGGGCTTGCTCCAGGAGCCGGTGTGCAAATGCGCCGCGGAACGCTGATAGGGCCTACACTCCAAGCGCCGCTGGCGACCTTCCTTGATTGCGGAAAACATGAACTCTTAATCCTGAAAATCATGGCGGCTTACTGGCGTAAAACGCTTGGTGAACTTGCTCCGCCTGACCTTCCTGTTGCACCGCAGCGCCTGATGGGCGACATGGCAAGCCTCGGCAAGGGCGAGATCCTTCTCACTCAATGCTGAAACCGCATGCGCCCCGACCGGGGTCGCGGGCGCACGAACCAGGCGTGACCGAATAGAAACCGAGTGTGAGGGATGGTGGAAACGGCCTGGCATTCAATTTCGAAATTACCGAAGGCTTGGAGCGGAAGGTTCCGCACTTCTTTATTCTTTCAGTGCCATCCGTCCTGAACGGGGGAATTCAAGGCCACTTATCTCGACGATAAATTTCTGGCGGATCGCGCGTCCGAAGTCTTCGAAGCCGTCTGCAGCGAGCACGAACGACCCAGGCCCTCCCTTAATGTTATCCTCGTACCAGTCTTCTAGGGTTGCGGCCTCTGGCCCTTCAAGGATCGGCAGGCCGTTGATTGTTGTTCCATAGCTGACGATTTCGTCGCGGATTTTGGAGGCTGCGACGCGCGAGTTGCAATTGTCGGAGCCGTCACCTGAGACGTCCACAACTTTTCGCAATGCAGGCGCGGGAACGACCGGCAGCACTTTGTCATTCAGGTAGCGAAGCATATCAGAGACGCAAGTGAATTCGCCGCTGATGCGGTTAAGATTGCGAATCCGATTGGCGACCTCAGCAGCCTCTCGTTTGCTGGAAATCCTTAACCAGTCCATCGCGATACGGGGATGATCGGACCAGGCGACGAGAGAGACCAGGATCGCGCCCTGCGCACCGTTCAAAATCGTTCCAACAACGGCAGGGTCTTCAAGGGCTGCTGCTATGCCGTTCATTTGCAGTCGGTAGCGCCGGTCATCAACCGAATTCGATACGTCAACGGCTATAACTAGAGCGGTATCTACCGGCGCAAGCGTCGTCGTGGCAGGTGAAGGTACTGGCGAGGTCGTGACCAGTGTAGCGAATCCAACGACGACAGCCAGTCTTCGCAGTCCGGCAAGTGCGTGCCTCGAAACCGAAATCGGCCCGCAACGGCAGCGACGCATTGCTAGCGCGTGTAAAAAATTCTGATTTGGATTGTTCTCGGTCACGGACGCTTCGACTTAATGTCTTCGGGGTTTCCTGCGACGTCCAGGCCTTTGGCAGAGTGGACACCCTTGGCACCGGAAAACACCGCGTCGCGCACGTTCGCGCCAGTAAAGTTGGCGCCGGTCACGTCTGCGCCAGTGAAGTCTGCGCCGTATAGGTTGGCACGGCTAAAGTCTGCGCCCCTAAGGTCGGCACTTCGAAAGATAGTGTACTCCAAGTTGACCTGCTCAAGAATTGCCCCGTGTAGGATTGCGTCTGTGAAGTCGGCTCGCGAAAGCACATTAAAGGGTACAATTGTAACCCGGTTAACGCCCGAAACCGTCGGGCCAAAATCTGCGTCAGTCAAGTCGGCCGCTCGGAAAATAGTGCCCGTAAGCCTGCCGTCGATTTTCGCTCGAACCAACTTTGCTCCGGTGAAATTCGCAATTTCCAAGTGATGCTTGCTTACCGTTGAAAATGTCGACGGCCGTAACAGCGTCGCGTCAGTAAGGTTGGCGCCTGAGAAATCCGCTCCGATGATAGTGGCCCGGTCAAGGCGTGTCGACGAAAGGTCAGTGCCAGAGAGATTAGCATTGGAAAGGTCAGAACCGTATAAGTCTGCGCCTATCAAGATCGCCTTCTTAAAGTCGAGCCCCGACAAATCGATTAGCGTCAAAACCATATCGCTGAGATCAGCGCGTTCGCCCTCAGTCGCTTCGAAGATCTTTACGGTTACTTCTCGCGCAGTCATGTCGTTTGCTTGCGCGGCGATGGGCTGCATTGCCAAAACCGCGACAATTAAAACCGCAACAGCTCGGATGGTGGCGCTTCCCATCGTCATTTAGGCCTCGTTTGATCCGGGGCAGGTCTTGTTAACATGCGTTTTCGCTACATTTTGTGGTGGGCATTATCGATCATGCACGATACGCCTGCAATCGGTTCCAAGATCAACTGCCAACGCCACCTCCACAATTTATAGTCATTGGACGCCGTGTATCGGCCCGGAGCCTAGTGACACGGGTGGCCTGAAAACTCCCTTGGGTTGTGGCGAAGGCGCGTTGCTGGCCGGGTCACGCGCTGCTACAAGCACCGTCACCGAAAAGCAACGCGCTGAGGCACGCCACCCCGGAAGCCGGGCCGACTTGCATTGCCAAGCGCCGACAAGGAGCAAAGCTATATGGCTTCCGAGCACGCGACACTTGCCGAATATCTCAAGAACTGGAGCGGCGGTGATGAAACGCGCGATGCGGTGTCAATCGCCCTATTGGCGCTGGCGGAAGCTTCAGGGCGCCTCTCGGCCCTGATTGCTGAAGGTCCATTCGTGCGCGGCCTAGGGGAGACGGTTGGAGATGGGGGGGGCGGTGACATCAAAAAGTTCCTCGATGTCGAGTCGCACAAGATGTTCAAAGACGCACTTGCCAAGGCTCCAGTTGCCGCGTTGGGCTCTGAAGAAGCTGATGATGCCGAAATCCTCAATGAAGGCGCACCGCTGGTTGTTGCTATCGATCCACTCGACGGCTCCTCAAATATCAACACCAATGTTTCGATCGGCACAATTTTTTCTGTTCTGCCAGCACCACCGGGCATGGACATGAATTCGGCGCTACTGCAGGCGGGCAATACACAGCTCGCCTCGGGGTTCTTTGTCTACGGGCCACAAACGACACTTGTCGTGACCGTGCGCGAAGGAACTCACATCTTTACGATGGCGCCGGACGATCGTGTCTTCCGACTAACGCAACGAAACCTGAAGATCAGTCCAGACAAGGCGGAGTATGCCATCAACGCATCCAATGCTCGGCATTGGCCGAATGCGGTAAAGGCATACATGCGTGATCTTCACGCGGGCAAAGATGGTCCCCGTGAGAAAGACTTCAACATGCGGTGGGTTGGTTCACTGGTCGCGGAAGCCTATCGTATTTTGATCCGTGGCGGCATCTTTCTGTACCCCGGCGACTCACGCAAAGGCTACGAACAGGGCCGCCTTCGGCTCGTCTACGAGGCAATACCGATCGCCCTGCTAGTCAGCGAAGCCGGTGGTTCGGCGACGGACGGTCTTAGACCAATCCTCGAGATCAAGCCGGACAATCTTCACCAGCGTGTACCACTGGTGTTCGGCCCGACTGCCGAGGTTGAGCGAATTTCGCGTTACAACGAAGCCCAATCTGGCGGTGAAGCTTCACCATTGTTTTCGGAACGCGGTCTGTTGCGGAGCTAAATCAGAGCATGTCGATTAAGCATCCGATCATTTCAGTCACGGGCTCGTCAGGTGCCGGCACATCGACGGTGCGGCATACGTTTGCGCAGATCTGCCGACGCGAAGGCGTCAGCGCCGCCTTGGTCGGCGGAGACTCTTTTCACCGCTACACGCGTACTGACATGGACGCCGCACAGGAGGCTGCCGAAACTGCCGGGAACCATCACTTCAGCCATTTCGGGCCGAAGGCCAACCTGTTCCAAGACTTGGAAACGATGTTCCGGGTCTATTCGGAGACAGGGATGGGGCGCATGCGTCACTACATCCATACGGAAGAGGAAGCCAAAGAGTTCGGCGCGCCAGAAGGTACGTTTACCGACTGGGAGGACATGCCGGACAACACCGACGTACTATTGTACGAAGGCCTGCATGGCGCTCTTGTTACACAAGACGTAAACGTTGCCCGCTATGCCGATCTCAAGATCGGCGTCGTGCCGGTTATCAATCTTGAGTGGATTCAGAAAATTCATCGCGACAAGGTCACCCGTGGCTATTCGACCGAAGCTGTCACGGACACGATCCTGAGGCGAATGCGCGACTACGTTACCTATATCTGCCCACAGTTCACCCAGACAGATATCAACTTCCAGCGTGTGCCGATGGTCGATACATCGAACCCATTCATTGCCCGCTGGATCCCAACAGCCGATGAATCTCTCGTTGTCATCCGATTCAAGGATCCGCACGGGATCGATTTTTCCTATCTCATCTCCATGCTCCCCGACAGCTTCATGTCGCGGGCAAATTCGATCGTCGTGCCGGGCAGTAAGCTCGACCTGGCGATGCAGCTCATCCTAACCCCCCATGTTGTCCGCCTTGTCGGTCGCGCAAAACGCGCGACCTGACGGACCCGCCTGAAGGAGCCACAAAATCCATGAGTGCCGCTGAAACGAACGCCGCTGCAGAAGGCGCAACCCATGACGAGATGGCCAACGCCATCCGCGCCCTTGCAATGGACGCCGTGCAGAAGGCCAATTCCGGCCATCCGGGAATGCCGATGGGAATGGCTGACGTTGCCACCGTACTTTTTACCCAGTTCCTAAAAATCGATCCGGCACACCCGCAATGGCCCGATCGCGACCGCTTTGTCTTGTCCGCCGGACACGGCTCGATGCTGCAATACGCGCTGCAGTATCTAGCTGGATACTCGGATATGTCACTCGACCAGCTGAAGAACTTCCGCCAACTGGGAAGCCGCACCGCCGGCCATCCTGAATTCGGTCACGCCGCTGGAATCGAGACGACGACAGGGCCGCTCGGGCAAGGGCTTGCCACTTCTGTCGGCATGGCGCTCGCAGAAAGAATGATGAACGCCCGATACGGTGACGATGTTGTAGATCACCACACCTATGTCATCGCTGGCGACGGCTGCTTAATGGAAGGCATTAGCCACGAAGCGATTGACATGGCCGGCCACCTCAAGCTTGGCCGGCTGATTGTCATGTGGGACGACAACTCAATTTCAATCGACGGGCCGACCGACCTTTCGACATCGACAGATCAGATCGCTCGCTTCTCGGCATCGGGTTGGCATACGGTAAGCGCAGACGGGCATGACCCGACAGCAATCGCCAGGGCTATCGAAGAAGCAAGAGCAGATGGGCGACCGTCGCTGATCGCGTGCAAGACGATTATCGGCAAGGGTGCACCCAACAAGCAGGGGACAGCCGCAACGCATGGCGCGCCGTTGGGTAATGATGAAATCGCGGCGGCTCGGAAAACATTGAATTGGAGTTCAGGACCATTTGAAATCCCTGAACACATCCTGACAGCGTGGCGCTCGGCTGGTCGGCGTCATGGAACGACACGCTCATCATGGCAGGAACGACTCGACGCTTCTGATAAGCGCTCCGAATTTGAAGCCGCTATATCGGGCAAGCTTCCGGCCGGACTCGCTGGCACGATCAACGAATACAAGGCGCAGCTGTCTTTGGATGCTCCGAAAGTAGCGACACGCAAATCAAGCGAAATGGCGCTTGAAGTTATCAATTCCAGTGTTCCGTTCATGGTCGGTGGATCGGCGGACCTGACCGGATCCAACAACACAAAGACGAAGGGGATGGTGCCGGTTACCGCCGAGACCTACGGTGGCGACTATATTTATTACGGCGTGCGCGAGTTCGGCATGGCCGCGGCAATGAATGGCATCGCGCTGCACGGTGGGTTGATCCCCTACGGCGGAACGTTCCTCGTCTTCACCGACTATGCGCGTCCGGCCATTCGTCTGTCGGCGCTTATGGGCACGCGGGTCGTTTACGTTATGACGCACGACTCGATTGGGCTCGGCGAAGACGGGCCAACACACCAGCCCGTCGAGCACATCGCCAGCTTGCGCGCCATGCCAAACCTCAACGTATTCCGGCCGTGCGACGCTGTCGAAGTCG
>JAJFHK010000417.1 GCA_021775655.1 Filomicrobium sp.
GAGGATGCCGACGCCGCCGTCATCTTTGCCCAAGGTGCCGCGCAAAAATCTTTCGGCGGCCTGGAAAGCGTTATCAACCTTGTCGAGATCCACCCGGCCGACCTAACCGGACGAACTTCTCAGGAGGATCTGGAGGACCTCGTTTCCGAAAAACTCCTGGCCCCGACTCTCGCTGCCCGCGTCGTCGCCAACCGCATGCAGTTGACGCTGACTCACGGCTCCATCCTGCATGTCGTACGCGCGCCTTCACCTAATTCTCACGAAGAGCTAATGGTCCTCGAAATTGTCCGCGCAACGCTTGCAGCCACGGTTCGCTCGGAAGCAAGAAATTGGGCCGATAAGGGCATCCGCATCAACGCCGTCGCTCCCGCAACCGGTCTTGAAGCCTTCGAGCCGACACTGCTCGGCGAACCCGACGTCGCAGCCCTCGCACTCTATCTCACCTCATTGAAAGGTCGCGACCTCACCGGCCACCTCTTCGACACCCGCAGTGCAAGCTGTTGACGCAGCGAGGCGCTTTTTCAGCACTGCAGAATGTTTCCTGCGTCCCACTACGGCAAAGCAACTTCATGTGCTGTCATTCAAGATGACGAACACAGCACGATTGGCTGGAAAGCCCATGCTTGAAGGGAAGCGCTGGCTGAATTAATCTTGCACAAACTGATTGGGATATAACCAGGGTACAGCATTCCTGCACGCACGACTGCGACAATCATCCAACGGTGGACTTACCCATTTCATAAACCGACAAAGATACCATGATGGCAATCTGCTAGTCGCTCATGAACCCGATCGTTCAATTGGCAATTTCAAACCACTACCCTATCCTCGTGCAGCGATGTTTATATTGGGGATCAGACAATGTCATCGGCGGATATTGATGCCAAGCTAGCCCGGTCAAAGGGACCGGAAAAGCTAAAAGTTTTCATTTCGTATTCACGGCACGATCTTGAGTTTGTCGACCGACTTCAACACGCCCTCGTAGAGCGTGGGATTCGAGCCTACGTTGACAGGGAGGATATTGCGAAGGGTGAAGCATGGTGGTCTCGGATCCAGCAGCTAATCACCGAAGCTGATACTATCATTTTCATATTGAGCCCCAATTCTGCCGCCTCACCCGTTTGCCAGCAAGAAGTTGATTTCGCCGCGAGCCTAAACAAACGATTCATACCAATTGTTGCCGAAGATCTCGCTGACGCGCAGGTCCCCGAAACTCTTTCGCGATTGAATTACGTCTTTTTCATTCCAAACCCCCCTGCCGGCGCCAGCGGAGACTTCAGCGAGGCCGTTGATCAACTGGCAAATGCTTTGGATACGGATATCGCATGGATCCGTAGTCATACGCGATACGGCGAGCGCTCAGCCGAATGGGAGCGCGCGGGACGCACAACCAGCCACTTGATTCGCGGCCGCAACATTGATGATGCCGAAGCTTGGCGCGACAAACGCCCCGAACGAGCACCTGGTATTACCGATGCTCAACTCGCTTACATCGCAGAAAGCCGAAAAGCAGCCACCGGCCGGCAGCGCTGGTGGATAGGTGGAAGCCTGATTATCGCGGCCATTACGACCGGATTGGCAATTTATGCGTTAACACAACAGCAAGCTGCAGTGGCAAGTCAACAGCGCACCGTACGCGTACTCGCAAGCACTGACTTCCAACAGGGAACGAGGGCGATCGAGGACCCCGAAACAACACCTCAAGGGCTCGCTTTGTTGGCGCGTTCGGTTCGCAACGGCAATGACGAGCGAGCTTTGACGCGCCTTTGGACCGCACTTCAGCAGAGAAGCTTCTGGCTTCCCAGCCTACTTGAGAAAATCCCACCGCAACCGCCGCGACCGGAAGGATATCCTGGACTTGTCGCCCATACGCCTCGCGGTGCGGCACCGAAAGTGCCCGACGACATCGCGCAGCGGTTCAAGACCCACGTCATCGATGGCGTCGAATTCGAAAGCAACTTCATCGCCGTTAGTGGTGACGGATCACGTATTCTTACCGTCATCGGAAACGTCGTATTGGACGCAACCGAAGTCAAAGCCCGCGTCTGGAATTCTGACGGTCGTCCCATTACGAAGTGGTTTGCTCCGGACTACAAGGGAGATACTTATATTTCGGTTCTTCGCGGACAATTTTCCCACGACGGACGATTTTTGGCGTTGGAAGTTACTGGCTGGCGCGAACCCTCGTTTCTTGAGATCTGGGACCTCAAAAAAGGTACGCGGTACGAAGCGACAATTAAGGTCACTGGATTGCGTCCGCAGTTCCAAAACTCCACATTCACTCAGATTGCATTTCTCGAAGCCCCCCAGAGTGACAAGTTTACTCTTGCGACACTCCTTACGGCATCGCTGAACGGCGATGCTCAAGTTCACTACATCCAAGAAGATTCTATTCTTTCAGCCGGTCGCACCAGACACCGGGAGCTCATCACATACGTCGCCGTTGATCCACGAGGGGAATGGCTTCTAAGCGGCGGCGACGACGGCACAGTGCACGTCTCGTCAAGTTCGAGGCCTGACGAGCCGGTTGGTGTACCAATCAAGTTAAGCACCCGTATTGCACGGATCATGAGAGACGGAGCCAACGGACTCGTGGCCGATACGGCAGGTGGCGAGCGACATCGCTTTGACCTGATGCAACCATTAAAAGTCAGGCTTCCTGAAGATCTTGAACTGCCAGCCACTGCGCCCTATTGCATCGAATGGCCAGAGGGGAATGCCTCAGTCGCAAAAGCCGAAGTCGCAAAACTTGCCCCCGCATCAGGGCCCCGCCTTGCCTACATGGGAACGCGCAAGTTTGAAGTAGTAGCCAACGGGAAAACATCGGTATCGCCAACGCTCGACGTAGATCTCGAGTTAGTCTGCCTGGATCAGAACAATGCTCGGGTAAGTTTGACGACCGAGGATTTTGTTACCCGCATTTGGGACACGGGCTTAACGGCAATGGCCGGTCAACCTCTCGACGAGAAGCGCTATTTCCAGAGCCGCCCGACCCCTGAATCGACAAAATCTGTTGTCCTGACTGCCAACGGTGATCGAGCCCTTGTTCGTAGCTTTTTCTGGGACCCGCCAAACGTGGCCTACTGGTGGTTCAATCTATGGGATAGCGGCACCGCACTGCCGCTTTTTGATCGCAAACAATCTATTGACTGGAGTGATAAGCCGGTTCCTGAGAATGCCCTTCTTGATTCATCGGAGCGCTTCGTGCTGTTCGCCCATGGAACCAAGCGGGACCGTGCATCAATCCTCGAATATATCCAAATCAAACCTCCAGAAGGCATTGCCGCATGGCTTCCGGACTTTGCAGAAGCAATTGCCGGGCAGACATTTGACGACCAAGGGCTGCCAATCAACATTCCAGCACCAGAGCGTACCCGGCGGCTCACGACAGGCGTTGACCAGATTGAGAAATTCGCCGTGCAAAATTCAGAATAAAAATCATGAATTTGGTAAACTGCCAAAACTGATAGTTCGGCTCATAACAGGCCTCCGCAAGTGATTTTTAGTCTCAACTCCACCAGATTGGGGCCTGAGCGCTCCGGTATGTGGAATTGCTATTCCTACCCGCCGCCGCGCAAGGGAAGTACCGTGGAGTATTTGATCTGCTCCATAGCAAATGTCGAACTGACGTCCTTCAAGTTGGTGATTGCTATGAGCTTCTTATAGAAGACGTCGTACCCGTCGACATCTGACACGGTAACACGCAGCAAATAGTCCACTGCACCGCTCATGCGATAGAACTCCGCGACCTCAGGAAACTTCTGGACATCGGAGTGAAAACGGTCGAGCCATTCTTTGCTGTGCTCCAGAAGCGTAATAGCCACAAAGACGGTAACGCCCGTTCCAGCCTTGCGCGGATCAAGAAGCGTTACGCGCGCTTTGATAACACCATCGGCCTCAAGTTTACTGATGCGGTCTTTACATTCCTGCTCAGACAGCCCCGTCCGCTTGGCAACTTCGGCAACGGATAGGGTTGCGTCTGGCTGGATCAGCCTTAGAATTTCGGCGTCCGCTCCGTCTATCACCATACCCTCCAA